>NZ_JARAUO010000021.1:0-138868 GCF_033792105.1 Streptomyces sp. WI03-4A | reverse complement strand
GGCCCGGCGCCCGGCCGGCCCGCCGGCCCAGCGCGTACCGGCCGCCGCCCGCGCCGGTCCTCCGGCTCGGCAGCCCGCGGCCCCGGCTGCGCATGGTCGGCCTCGCGCTCACCCTGGTGATGCTCGCCTTCGTCGTACGGCTGCTCCAGGTCCAGGCCGTCGACGCCGCCGCGTACGCGGCCAAGGCCGTGCAGAACCGCTATGTCGTGCACACCCTGGCCGCCGAGCGGGGCGGCATCACCGACCGCAACGGCGTGGCCCTCGCCATCAGCGAGGACGCCTACGACATCACGGCCGACCCGACGATGTTCACCGCCGAGCAGCTGAAGATCGGCGACGGACCGGAGCGGGCCGCCGCGCTGCTCGCGCCGATCCTCGGCCAGGACCAGGCGGCGATCGCCAAGAAGCTCAGGCCCGCGAACAAGCTCTCGCGCTACACCCGGCTCGCCAACCGCCGGACGCCGCAGGTCTGGAAGCAGATCAAGGACCTGAAGGCCGCGCTCACCAAGAAGGCCGAGACCGACAAGGGCACGGTCAACGTGCTCGCCGGCGTCTTCGCCGACCCGAGCAGCCAGCGCGTGTACCCGAACGGCGACCTCGCCGCCGGGATACTGGGCTGGGTCAACGCCGACGGCCGGGGCGGCGGCGGCATCGAACAGGAGCTGGACAAGCGGCTGTCCGGCAAGGACGGCCAGCTGCGCTACGCCCAGTCCGGCGGGCGCGAGGTGCCCACGGCCGGCTCGACGGAGACCCCCGCCGTACCCGGCTCCGACGTCGAACTCACCATCGACCGCGACATCCAGTGGGCCGCCCAGAACGCCATCACCGAGCAAGTGCGGAAGTCCAGGGCGGACCGCGGCTACGTCATCGTCCAGGACACCCGCACCGGCGAGATCCTGGCCATGGCCAACTCGCCCGGCTTCGACCCCAACGACCTGTCGAAGGCCGACGGGGAGGCCATGGGCAACGCGGCCGTCCAGGACGCCTTCGAGCCCGGCTCCACCGCCAAGGTGATGTCGATGGCGGCCGTGCTCGAACGGAACGCGGCCACCCCGCTGACCCACGTCGTCGTGCCCAACCGGCTGCACCGCGGCGACCGGCTCTTCCAGGACGACGTCGACCACGGCACCTGGTACCTCACGCTCAACGGCGTGCTCGCCAAGTCCAGCAACATCGGCACCATCCTCGCCACCGGCCAGCTCGGCCGGACCCAGCCGGAGGCCAACAAGGTCCTCCACTCGTACCTGCGCAGGTTCGGCATCGGCAGCGCCACCGGCCTCGGCTTCCCCGGCGAGACCAGGGGCATTCTCGCGCCCGCCGGAAAGTGGTCCACGTCGCAGCAGTACACGATTCCTTTCGGCCAGGGCTTCTCGCTCAGCGCCATGCAGGCCGCCTCCGTGTACTCGACGATCGCCAACGGCGGTGTCCGCGTCGAGCCGACCCTGGTACGCGGGACGAAGGGCGCCGACGGACGTTTCGCACCGGCCCCGCAGCCCAAGAAGACCCGTGTGGTCAGCGCTAAGACCGCGAAGACCCTCGCCCAGATGCTGGAGTCCGTCGTGGACGACGAGCAGGGGACCGGCATCAAGGCCCGCATCCCCGGGTACCGGGTGGCGGGCAAGACCGGCACGGCCAACCGCGTGGATCCGGCCACCGGCCGCTACCACGGCTACACCTCGTCCTTCGCCGGATTCGCACCCGCGGACAACCCGCGGATCACCGTCTACTGCGCGATCCAGAACGCCACGTCGGGCAGCTACTTCGGCGGCCAGATCTGCGGCCCGATCTACAAGCAGGTGATGGAGTTCGCCCTGAAGACCCTCCAGGTCCCGCCGACCGGGGCGAGGCCCGCGAACCTGCCTGTCGACTACAAGCCCTGATCAGCACACGCGAACGACCACCAGGAACCCACTCGTGACGACGAACAGCCCGAACCCCGGGAACCAGGGCAGCACCCCTGGCCCCTCACTTCGCTCCGGAGCGGGTGCGCCCGGTACGCTCACCGCCGTGCCACACGCTGATCAGTCCCAAATCACCCAGAAGGGCGCTTCCGTGACATATCCGGGACCGCCGCGACCGGTTCAGGTCTCCGCCACACCTCTCGCGGAACTGGCCGATCAGCTGGGTGCCGCCGCTCCGGGGGCCGCCGCCGAGGTCACGGGGATCACCCACGACTCGCGCGCCGTCCGCCCCGGCGACCTGTACGCCGCCCTCCCGGGCGCCCGCCTGCACGGCGCCGACTTCGTCACCCAGGCCGCCGGCCTCGGCGCGGTCGCCGTGCTCACCGACCCGACCGGCGCCGAGCGCGCCGCCGCGACCGGACTGCCGGTCCTGGTGGTGGACGACCCGCGTGCGCGGATGGGCGAACTGGCGGCCACCATCTACGGCCGTCCGGGCCGTGACCTGCTCCAGATCGGCATCACCGGCACCTCCGGCAAGACCACCACCGCCTACCTGGTCGAGGGCGGTCTGCGCACCACGCGCTCCACCGGTCTCATCGGGACCGTCGAGATGCGCATCGGCGAGGAGCGCATCAAGTCCGAGCGCACCACCCCCGAGGCCACCGACCTGCAGGCCCTGTTCGCGGTCATGCGCGAACGCGGTGTCGAGGCGGTCGCCATGGAGGTCTCCAGCCACGCGCTGGTCCTCGGCCGGGTCGACGGCTGTGTCTTCGACATCGCCGTCTTCACCAACCTCAGCCCGGAACACATGGAGTTCCACTCCGACATGGAGGACTACTTCCGGGCCAAGGCACAACTCTTCACGCCGGAGCGCAGCAGACTCGGCGTCGTCAACACCGACGACGAGTACGGCCGCCGGCTCGCCGCCGAGGCGACCGTCCCGATGGTCACCTTCTCCGCCGAGGGCCACCCCGACGCCGACTGGCGCGCCGAGGACGTCCAGGTCGGCCCCATGGACTCGACGTTCACCGTGCTCGGCCCCGACGGCCAGCGCGTCCACGCCAGGTCGCCGATCGCCGGGCCCTTCAACGTGGCGAACACCCTCGCCGCGATCGTCGCCCTCGCCGTGGCCGGTCTCGACCCGCAGACCGCCGCCGACGGCATCGCCGCCGTGCCGGGCGTCCCCGGCCGCCTGGAGCGCGTGGACGCCGGCCAGCCCTACCTCGCCGTCGTCGACTACGCCCACAAGACCGACGCGGTCGAGTCGGTGCTCAAGGCACTGCGCAAGGTCACCAAGGGCCGTCTGCACGTGGTCCTCGGCTGCGGCGGCGACCGCGACCGGACCAAGCGCGCCCCGATGGGCGCCGCCGCGGCCCGGCTGTCCGACACGGCCGTACTGACCTCCGACAACCCCCGCTCCGAGGACCCCCTGGCGATCCTCGCGACCATGCTCCAGGGCGCGGCCTCCGTGCCCGCGCACGAGCGTGGCGAGGTGCTCCTGTTCGAGGACCGGGCCGCCGCCATCGCCGCCGCCGTGGGCCGCGCCCAGGCCGGCGACACCGTGCTGGTCGCGGGCAAGGGCCACGAACAGGGCCAGGACATCGCCGGCGTGGTCCGTCCCTTCGACGACCGCCAGGTGCTTCGCGCAGCTATCCAGAAGACCCAGGGATGAACTTGTGATCGCCCTCTCTCTCGCCGAGATCGCTGAAGTCGTCGGCGGGCAGACGCACGACATACCGGACCCGTCCGTCCACGTCACGGGACCGGTCGTCCGGGACTCCCGGGAGGTACGCGAAGGCAGCCTCTTCGTGGCCTTCGTCGGCGAGCGCGCCGACGGCCACGACTACGCGCAGGAGGTCGTCAAGGCCGGTGCGGCCGCCGTGCTGGCGTCCCGGCCCGTCGGCGTGCCCGCGATCGTGGTCGAGGACGTCCAGACCGCGCTCGGCGCCCTCGCCCGCCATGTCGTACGCCGGCTCGGCGCGACCCTCGTCGCCCTGACCGGCTCGGCGGGCAAGACCAGCACCAAGGACCTCATCGCCCAGGTGCTCCGGCGCAAGGCGCCCACCGTCTTCACGCCCGGCTCGCTCAACAACGAGATCGGGCTGCCGCTGACCGCCCTGTCGGCGACCGCGGAAACCCGTTTCCTCGTCCTGGAGATGGGCGCCCGCGGCATCGGCCACATCCGCTACCTCGCCGAGCTGACCCCGCCGCGGATCGGCCTGGTGCTCAACGTCGGCACCGCCCACATCGGCGAGTTCGGCGGCCGTGAGCAGATCGCCCAGGCCAAGGGCGAACTCGTCGAGGCGCTTCCGGCCGCGGCCGACGGCGGCGCGGCGATCCTCAACGCCGACGACCCGCTGGTGCGCGCCATGGCCTCCCGTACCAAGGCGAAGGTGGTCCTTTTCGGAGAGTCGGCCGAAGCGGACGTACGCGCCGAGAACGTACGACTCACGGACAGCGGACAGCCCGCTTTCAGGCTTCACACACCCTCCGGTGCAAGCGATGTGACCATGCGCCTGTACGGTGAGCACCACGTGTCGAACGCGCTCGCCGCGGCCGCCGTCGCCCATGAGCTGGGCATGTCCGCGGAAGAGATCGCCCTCGCGCTCTCCGAGGCGGGCTCCCTCTCCCGCTGGCGGATGGAGGTCACCGAGCGCCCGGACGGCGTGACCATCGTCAACGACGCCTACAACGCCAACCCCGAGTCCATGCGGGCCGCCCTCAGGGCGCTCGCGGCCATGGGCAAGGGGCGCCGCACGTGGGCGGTGCTCGGCAAGATGGCCGAGCTGGGGGACGAGGCGCTCGCCGAGCACGACGCCGTCGGACGGCTCGCCGTCCGGCTCAACGTCAGCAAGCTCGTCGCGGTCGGGGGGATTGAGGCCTCCTGGCTGCAACTGGGCGCATATAACGAGGGTTCGTGGGGTGAGGAGTCGGTGCACGTGTCCGACGCACAGGCGGCGGTCGACCTGTTGCGCAGCGAGTTGCGCCCGGGGGACGTCGTACTCGTGAAGGCCTCCCGTTCGGTGGGGCTCGAGAGCGTCGCCCAGGCGCTCGTCGAGGGCGGGGTCGATGCCCGATGATGAAGCAGATCCTGTTCTCGGGAGTCATCGGCCTCTTCCTGACGCTGGTCGGCACCCCGCTGCTGATCAAGCTCCTCGCCCGCAAGGGCTACGGCCAGTACATCCGTGACGACGGCCCGCGCGAGCACGCCAGCAAGCGCGGTACGCCGACCATGGGCGGCATCGCCTTCATCCTGGCGACGATCGCGGCGTACTTCCTCAGCAAGCTCATCACCGGCTACGCCCCGACCTACTCGGGTCTGCTGGTCCTCGGCCTGATGTTCGGCATGGGCCTGGTCGGCTTCCTGGACGACTACATCAAGATCGTCAAGCGGCGGTCACTGGGTCTGCGGGCCAAGGCGAAGATGGCCGGCCAGCTCATCGTCGGCATCGGCTTCGCCGTGCTGTCGCTGATGTTCTCCGACGCCCGCGGCAACACCCCGGCGTCCACCAAGCTGTCGTTCATCACCGACTTCGGCTGGTCGATCGGCCCGGTGCTGTTCGTGGTCTGGGCGCTGTTCATGATCCTCGCGATGTCGAACGGCGTGAACCTGACGGACGGCCTCGACGGCCTGGCCACCGGCGCCTCCGTCCTCGTCTTCGGCGCCTACACGTTCATCGGCGTCTGGCAGTTCCAGGAGTCGTGCGCCAACGCGCAGACCCTGACGAACCCGAACGCCTGCTACGAGGTGCGCGACCCGCTGGACCTCGCGGTCGTCGCGTCCGCGCTGATGGGCGCCTGCCTGGGCTTCCTGTGGTGGAACACCTCGCCCGCCAAGATCTTCATGGGGGACACGGGTTCGCTCGCCCTGGGCGGTGTGCTCACCGGTCTGGCCATCCTCTCCCGCACGGAGCTGCTGGTGGCCATCATGGGCGGCCTGTTCGTCCTCATCACCATGTCGGTCGTCATCCAGGTCGGCTCGTTCCGGCTCACCGGCAAACGCGTCTTCCGGATGGCACCGCTCCAGCACCACTTCGAACTCAAGGGCTGGTCCGAGGTCCTGGTGGTGGTCCGCTTCTGGATCATCCAGGGAATCTGCGTGATCGTCGGACTCGGCCTCTTCTACGCGGGATGGGCAGCGGACAAGTGACCTCCTCGGTGCCCACTGGGCTTTCGGAGTTCCAGGGCAAGCACGTCACGGTCGCGGGACTCGGTGTCTCCGGCGTCCCGGCGGCCAGGGTGCTGCACGCGCGCGGCGCGATCGTCACGGTCGTCAACGACGGCGACGACGCACGCGCGCGTGAGCAGGCCGCCGAACTGGAGGCGCTCGGTGTCACCGTGCGCCTCGGCGACGGCGCGACCCTGCCCGAGGGCACCGAGCTGATCGTCACCGCCCCCGGCTGGAAGCCCGACAAGCCGCTCTTCCTGGCGGCCGCGGAGGCGGGCGTGCCCGTCTGGGGCGACGTGGAACTGGCCTGGCGCCTGCGCGGGCCCGACGCGGCCCCCTGGCTCGCCGTGACCGGCACCAACGGCAAGACCACGACCGTGCAGATGCTGGCCTCGATCCTGCGGGCCGCGGGCCTGCGCACGGCCGCCGTCGGCAACATCGGTGTCTCGCTGCTGGACGCGGTCCTCGGCGAGGAGCCGTACGACGTGCTCGCCGTGGAGCTGTCCAGCTACCAGCTGCACTGGGCGCCCTCCCTGCGCGCCCACTCCGCGGCCGTGCTGAACCTCGCCCCGGACCACCTCGACTGGCACGGCTCCATGGAGGCCTACGCGGCCGACAAGGGGCGTATCTACGAGGGCAACCAGGTCGCCTGCGTCTACAACACGGCCGACCCGCGCACCGAGGACCTGGTGCGCGAGGCCGACGTCGAAGAGGGCTGCCGGGCCATCGGGTTCACCCTCGGCGCCCCGGGCCCGTCCCAACTCGGCGTCGTGGACGGCATCCTGGTCGACCGGGCCTTCGTGGAGAACCGGTACAAGAGCGCGCAGGAGCTGGCCGAGGTCTCCGACGTCGAACCGCCGGCCCCGCACAACATCGCCAACGCCCTTGCCGCCGCCGCCCTGGCGCGCGCCTTCGGGGTGCCCGCCGCGGCCGTCCGCGACGGTCTGCGCGCCTTCCGTCCCGACGCGCACCGCATCGCGCACGTCGCGGACATCGACGGTGTGGCGTACGTCGACGACTCCAAGGCGACCAACACCCATGCCGCGGAAGCCTCGTTGGCGGCATATGAGCCGATTGTATGGATTGCCGGTGGTCTGGCTAAGGGCGCGACCTTCGACGAACTGGTCGCCAGGTCCGCGAAGCGGCTGCGTGGCGCCGTCCTCATCGGCGCCGATCGGGCCCTGATCCGCGAGGCCCTCACGCGACACGCCCCGGAAGTACCCGTCGTCGACCTCGAACGGACCGACACTGGGGCGATGCTCCAGGCGGTGACGGAAGCGAAGCGGCTCGCACGGCCCGGTGACACGGTGCTGCTGGCCCCGGCCTGCGCCTCCATGGACATGTTCACCAACTACAACGAGCGCGGTGACGCGTTCGCGGAGGCGGTCCGCGAACTCGGCGCCTGACCCGGCCGCCTGCCGGGCGGATCTTGGGAGGGACGCGTGGGACGGTCGACGTTCACTGGAGGCGCTGATGCCCGGTAGCCGTACCGGCCGGCCGCCCGTACAGCGGGCGTCCCGCCGTCCCGCCGCCGCCCGGCCCGCGCGCGAGAACTCCCTGCTGCGGCTCTACACACGGGCACGCAAGGCCTGGGACCGCCCGCTGACCGCCTACTACCTGATCCTCGGCGGCAGCCTGCTGATCACCGTGCTGGGCCTGGTGATGGTCTACTCGGCCTCCCAGATCACCGCGCTCCAGCTCTCGCTGCCGGGGTCGTACTTCTTCCGCAAACAGGCCCTCGCCGCGCTCATCGGCGGCGCACTGCTGTTCGCCGCCTCCCGCATGCCGGTGAAACTCCACCGGGCGCTCGCCTACCCGATCCTGGCCGGCGCCGTCTTCATGATGGCCCTGGTGCAGGTGCCCGGGATAGGGATGTCGATCAACGGCAACCAGAACTGGATCTCCCTCGGCGGCTCCTTCCAGATCCAGCCAAGCGAGTTCGGCAAGCTCGCCCTCGTCCTGTGGGGCGCCGACCTGATCGCCCGCAAGCAGGAGCGCAAGCTGCTGACCCAGTGGAAGCACATGCTGGTGCCGCTGGTCCCGGTCGCCTTCCTGCTGCTGGGCCTGATCATGCTCGGCGGCGACATGGGCACCGCGATCATCCTCACCGCGATCCTGTTCGGCCTGCTCTGGCTCGCCGGGGCGCCAACCCGGCTGTTCGCCGGGGTGCTGACCATCGCCGCCCTGATCGGCGGGGTCCTCATCAAGACCAGCCCCAACCGCATGGCCCGGCTGGCCTGCATCGGAGCCACCGAGCCCAAGGCCGGGGTGGCCGACTGCTGGCAGGCCGTGCACGGCATCTACGCCCTCGCCTCCGGCGGACTCTTCGGATCCGGCCTGGGTGCGAGTGTGGAAAAATGGGGCCAACTGCCAGAAGCGCACACCGACTTCATCTTCGCCGTCACCGGTGAGGAACTGGGCCTGGCGGGGACGCTGTCGGTACTCGCCCTGTTCGCGGCTCTAGGCTATGCGGGTATCCGCGTGGCCGGATGCACGGAGGACCCCTTCGTGAGGTACGCCGCGGGAGGCGTGACCACGTGGATCACCGCTCAGGCGGTGATCAACATCGGTGCGGTGCTCGGCCTGCTGCCGATCGCCGGCGTCCCCCTCCCGCTGTTCTCCTACGGAGGGTCCGCCCTGCTGCCGACCATGTTCGCCATCGGGCTGCTGATCGCCTTCGCACGCGACGAGCCCGCTGCGCGGGCGGCGCTTGCGATGAGGCAACCTCGCTTTGGTAGAAAGCGGGCTGGAGGCGCCAGGATGGATCGGGGGCCTCGGAGATGGAACACGATGCGACGGCGCGCCTCGGTGGCGCGTACGTCCGGAGAGCGGTGAATTTCGGTGCATGTCGTACTCGCTGGTGGGGGGACCGCCGGCCACATCGAGCCCGCGCTCGCCCTCGCGGACGCCCTGCGCAGGCAGGACCCGACCGTGGGCATCACGGCCCTGGGCACGGAACGCGGGCTTGAGACCCGACTCGTCCCGGAGCGCGGCTACGAGCTGGCGCTGATCCCCGCCGTGCCGCTGCCCCGCAAGCCCACGCCCGAGCTGATCACCGTCCCGGGCCGGCTGCGCGGGACCATCAAGGCGGCCGAGCAGATCCTGGAGCGCACCAAGGCGGACTGCGTGGTCGGCTTCGGCGGCTACGTCGCCCTGCCCGGCTACCTGGCCGCCAAGCGCCTCGGCGTGCCCATCGTGATCCACGAGGCCAACGCCCGCCCGGGCCTGGCCAACAAGATCGGCTCGCGGTACGCGGCCCGGGTCGCCGTCTCCACCCCGGACAGCAAGCTGCGCGACGCCCGCTACATCGGCATCCCGCTGCGCCGCTCCATCGCCACCCTGGACCGCGCCGCCGTCCGCCCCGAGGCCCGCGCCCGCTTCGGCCTCGACCCCAACCTGCCCACGCTGCTCGTCTCGGGCGGCTCGCAGGGCGCACGGCGCCTCAACGAGGTCGTCCAGCAGGTCGCTCCGTGGCTCCAGCAGGCCGGCATCCAGATCCTGCACGCGGTCGGTCCGAAGAACGAACTGCCGCAGGTGCAGCAGATGCCGGGAATGCCTCCCTACATCCCGGTAAGTTACCTGGACCGGATGGACCTCGCGTACGCCGCGGCCGACATGATGCTCTGCCGCGCGGGCGCGATGACCGTCGCCGAACTCTCCGCCGTGGGTCTCCCGGCCGCCTACGTCCCGCTGCCCATCGGCAACGGCGAACAGCGACTGAACGCCCAGCCGGTGGTCAAGGCCGGCGGCGGACTCCTGGTCGACGACGCGGAACTCACCCCGGAGTGGGTGCAGCAGACCGTCCTGCCCGTGCTCGCCGACCCGCACCGGCTGTACGAGATGTCCCGTGCCGCCGGTGAGTTCGGCCGCCGGGACGCCGACGAACTGCTCGTCGGCATGGTGTACGAGGCGATCGCCTCACGCCGTTAGGACCGTATGACGAAAGGGCTGTGAGCGTGGCCGGACCGACGACCGCCGAGCGCGGTGACCGCCAGCAGGAGTCGTCCGGCCCACCGCCCGCGCGGCGATGGGGCACACGCCGCCTCCGCGCCCTCGTCGTCCTGGCCGGCCTGCTGGTGCTCCTCGCGGGCGGCTGCGCGTGGCTGCTGTACGGCTCCTCGTGGCTGCGCCTGGAGCGCGTCTCGGTCTCCGGCACGCGGATGCTGACCCCCGCCGACGTGCGCGAGGCCGCCTCCGTGCCGGTCGGGGCGCCGTTGGTCTCCGTCGACACGGAGGCCGTCGAGGCCCGGCTCCGCCGGAAACTGCCCCGGATCGACACCGTCGACGTCGTCCGTTCCTGGCCGCACGGAATCGGCCTGAAAGTGACCGAACGTACCCCGGTGCTCCTTGTCCGAAAAGCCGGGACGTTTGTGGAAGTCGACGACGACGGTGTCCGGTTCGCCACGGTTTCGCAGGCGCCGAAAGGCGTTCCGGTCCTGGAATTGACCGCCTCCCGTTCCGGCCCCGGCGCCGCGAGCTTCCGGCGTTTCGGCACCGATCGGCTGGTGCGCGAGGCGGTACGGGTCGGCGGCGACCTGCCCGCCGCGGTGGCGCGGCAGACCCGGACCGTCAAAGTCCGCTCCTACGACGACATCTCACTGGAGTTGGGCGACGGGCGCTCGGTCGCGTGGGGCAGTGGCGAGGGCGGCCGCGCCAAGGCACGAGCCCTCACAGCACTCATGAAAGCAGCTCCCGGCGCACGGCACTTCGATGTCAGCGTGCCCACCGCCCCTGCGTCATCGGGGAGTTGACGCACATCAGCGCAGGCCAGCACCCTGGTTGGGCACTGCTATGGCTGATCACATAGGGTGAAAAGAAAAACGGGAGGTTCGGCGTGTTCGTTGAACGGGCGCCACTTGTCGACTTAGTGTCCTGTTCAGAAGACTCCAGGGAACAGACACACTGGTAACCCTAAACTTCAGGGTTAGGGTTCGGGTCGGCGTTCGGACCGTCCCATTCGGCATCAGTCGTCCCGGTGCGGGGAACCGCCCGGCGGCGACAACGTAATTCGAGGCGAGAGGCCTTCGACGTGGCAGCACCGCAGAACTACCTCGCAGTCATCAAGGTCATCGGTGTCGGCGGCGGTGGTGTCAATGCCATCAACCGGATGATCGAGGTCGGTCTCAAGGGCGTCGAGTTCATCGCCATCAACACCGACGCACAGGCGCTGTTGATGAGCGACGCCGACGTGAAGCTCGACGTCGGCCGTGAACTCACCCGCGGACTCGGCGCCGGAGCCAACCCGGCCGTCGGCCGCAAGGCGGCCGAGGACCACCGCGAGGAGATCGAGGAGGTCCTCAAGGGGGCCGACATGGTCTTCGTGACGGCCGGTGAAGGCGGCGGCACCGGCACCGGCGGGGCGCCGGTCGTGGCCAACATCGCGCGCTCGCTGGGCGCCCTCACCATCGGCGTGGTCACGCGCCCGTTCACCTTCGAGGGACGGCGCCGCGCGAACCAGGCCGAGGACGGCATCGCCGAGCTGCGCGAGGAGGTCGACACCCTCATCGTCATCCCGAACGACCGACTGCTGTCCATCTCGGACCGCCAGGTCTCGGTCCTGGACGCCTTCAAGTCGGCCGACCAGGTCCTGCTCTCCGGTGTCCAGGGCATCACCGACCTCATCACCACCCCCGGCCTGATCAACCTCGACTTCGCCGACGTCAAGTCGGTCATGTCCGAGGCGGGTTCCGCCCTGATGGGCATCGGCTCGGCCCGCGGCGACGACCGCGCGGTGGCCGCCGCCGAGATGGCGATCTCCTCGCCCCTGCTGGAGGCGTCCATCGACGGCGCCCGGGGCGTGCTGCTCTCCATCTCCGGCGGTTCGGACCTCGGCCTGTTCGAGATCAACGAGGCGGCCCAGCTGGTCAGCGAGGCGGCCCATCCCGAGGCCAACATCATCTTCGGCGCCGTCATCGACGACGCCCTCGGCGACGAGGTCCGGGTCACCGTGATCGCGGCCGGGTTCGACGGCGGCCAGCCGCCGGCCCGCCGGGACAACGTCCTCGGCTCGGCCTCCTCCTCGCCGGCCCCGGCCCGCCGCGAGGAGCCCGCTCCGGCCCGGCAGCCGGAGAGCCGCCCGACCTTCGGCTCGCTCGGCAGCGTGACGCCGAAGGAGGAGCCGGAGCCGGCGCCCGAGCCGGTCGCCGAGATCCCGGTGGCCCCGCCGGTCCCGCCGTCGCCGCGGACCTACTCGGACAGCGCGGCCGAGGAGCTGGACGTGCCGGACTTCCTGAAGTGATAGGACAGCGCGAGAGCGTGAGCGGCGCGCACTTCGCCTTCACCGACCGGTGGGGCGGGGTGAGCGCCGCTCCGTATGAGGAGCTCAACCTCGGCGGAGCGGTCGGCGACGAT
The DNA here is from genome assembly GCF_033792105.1 of Streptomyces sp. WI03-4A. NCBI lineage: Bacteria > Bacillati > Actinomycetota > Actinomycetes > Kitasatosporales > Streptomycetaceae > Streptomyces > Streptomyces sp. WI03-4A. The sequence goes on along the minus strand of NZ_JARAUO010000021.1, from coordinate 126,448 downwards.
CCCGGGTCGGTGCGCTCGAACCGGGAGCTGGCGGCGAAGACGCTCGGGCTCGATCCCGGTCTCGTCGTCTGGATGAACCAGGTGCACGGCGCCGGCGTGGCCGTCGTGGACGCGCCCTGGGGCGCGCAGCCCGTACCGGAGGTCGACGCCCTCGTCACCACCCGCCGGGGGCTCGCCCTTGCGGTCCTCACCGCCGACTGCGTACCGGTCCTGCTGGCCGACCCGGTCGCCGGTGTCGTGGCCGCCGCGCACGCCGGGCGGCCCGGCATGATCAAGGGGGTCGTTCCCGCCGCCGTACGGGCCATGACGGAACTCGGCGCCGAGCCGGGCCGGATCGTCGCCCGCACCGGCCCCGCCGTGTGCGGCCGGTGCTACGAGGTGCCGGAGGCGATGCGCGCCGAGGTGGCCGCCGTCGAGCCGGCGGCGCACGCCGAGACGAGCTGGGGCACACCCGCGGTCGACGTGGGCGCCGGCGTGCACGCCCAGCTCGAACGGCTCGGGGTGGCCGACCGGGCGCAGTCTCCGGCGTGCACGCTGGAGTCGGGCGACCACTTCTCCTACCGGCGCGACCGCACCACCGGGCGGCTCGCCGGTTACGTCTGGCTGGACTGATGGGGCATGACGGAACGTAAGACCGAACTCGCCGCGAACCTGGCGAAAGTGGAGCAGCGCATCGCCGCCGCCTGTGCGGCGGCCGGGCGCGAGCGGGACGAGGTGACCCTGATCGTGGTCACCAAGACCTACCCGGCGAGCGATGTGCGGATCCTGTCGGAGCTCGGGGTGCGTCACGTGGCCGAGAACCGGGACCAGGACGCCGCCCCGAAGGCCGCCGCGTGCGCGGATCTGCCCCTGAGGTGGCACTTTGTCGGTCAGTTGCAGACCAACAAAGTCCGTTCCGTGGTGGGTTATGCCGATGTGGTGCAGTCCATCGACCGGGACCGGCTGGTGACCGCGCTGTCGAAGGAGGCCGTGCGGACCGGGCGCGAGGTGGGCTGTCTGGTCCAGGTCGCGCTCGACGCGGGCGAGCGCGAGCGGGGCGAGCGCGGAGGCGTCGCGCCCGGCGGGATCGAGGAGTTGGCCCGGCTCGTGGCCGAGGCTCCCGGGCTCCGGCTCGACGGTCTGATGACCGTCGCTCCGCTCACCGGGGAATACGCGGGACGCGAACAGGCGGCGTTCGGGCGGCTCATGGATTTGTCGACCGACCTGCGCCGGACCCATCCGGCTGCAACCATGGTGTCCGCAGGGATGAGTGCGGACCTCGAACAGGCCGTGGCCGCCGGAGCGACACATGTGCGCGTCGGCACTGCGGTACTCGGAGTCCGACCCAGGCTCGGGTAACGTCGCCAAGAAGTCGGACCACAGCAGAAAATATGGTCAATGCCCGCCCAGGTGGGCGCAACGACCCCGTGGATCGCGGGCACTTGGCAGTCGTCACCCGATCCACCACAGAGCGGAGGACTCAGAGCATGGCCGGCGCGATGCGCAAGATGGCGGTCTACCTCGGCCTCGTGGAGGACGATGGGTACGACGGCCGTGGATTCGACCCCGACGACGACTTCGAGCCCGAGCTGGACCCGGAGCCCGAGCGGGAACACCGACGGCATGAACCGTCACACCAGTCGCATGGCGCGCACCAGTCCCAAAGGGACGAAGAGGTGCGAATCGTGCAACCGCCCGCGCCGCGCGAGCCGGTGGCCCGGTCGACCGCGCTCGCCGCGGAATCCAGCCGTCCGGCGCGCATCGCGCCCGTGGCATCCATCACACAAGAACGTCAGTCCCTGGAGAAGAACGCGCCGGTGATCATGCCCAAGGTCGTGTCCGAACGAGAGCCGTACCGGATCACCACGCTTCACCCCCGGACCTACAACGAGGCCCGTACCATCGGGGAACACTTCCGTGAGGGCACCCCGGTGATCATGAATCTCACTGAGATGGATGACACAGACGCCAAGCGACTTGTCGACTTTGCGGCCGGTTTGGTGTTTGGTCTTCACGGCAGCATCGAGCGGGTGACGCAGAAGGTGTTCCTGTTGTCGCCTGCTAACGTCGATGTCACGGCGGAGGACAAGGCCCGCATCGCAGAGGGCGGGTTCTTCAACCAGAGCTGAGACGTACCACCGGACAAGGCACGGAACAGGGGAGAGGGAAAGTCAGACCATGAGCGTGTTCGCGCAGGTGATCTACATCGCGCTGATGGTGTTCCTCGTCGTGCTGATCTTCCGGCTGGTCATGGACTACGTCTTCCAGTTCGCCCGCTCGTGGCAACCCGGCAAGGCGATGGTGGTCATCCTGGAGGCCACCTACACTGTCACCGATCCACCGCTGAAGCTTCTGCGGCGGTTCATCCCGCCGCTGCGTCTCGGGGGCGTGGCGCTCGACCTGTCCTTCTTCGTACTGATGATCATCGTCTGGATCCTCATCTCCGTCGCACAGAGATTCGTGTGATGAGGATGGACGATACGGTCTTGCCGACTGCCGATGACTACGTTGAGGTGAAGAGATGCCGTTGACCCCCGAGGACGTGCGGAACAAGCAGTTCACGACCGTCCGCCTCCGAGAAGGCTATGACGAGGACGAGGTCGATGCCTTCCTCGACGAGGTCGAAGCCGAGCTGACCCGTCTGCTCCGCGAGAACGAGGACCTGCGCGCCAAACTGGCCGCGGCCACGCGCGCTGCTGCCCAGAACCAGCAGAACATGCGCAAGCCTCCGGAGCAGGACCAGTCGCACCCTCAGCAGCAGGGCATGCGAGGTCCCGGCGCACCGGTGCCCGCCGGCATATCGGGCCCGCCGCAGCAGCAGATGGGTGGCCCCATGGGTGGCCCGCCCCAGCTGCCGAGCGGTGCCCCGCAGCTGCCGGCCGGCCCCAGCAGCCAGGGCGGCCCGCAGGGTCCCGGCCCGATGGGTCAGGGTCCGATGGGTCAGGGCCCCATGGGTCAGGGCCCGATGGGTCAGGGTCCGATGGGCCAGGGCCCCATGGGCGGTCAGCCGCCCATGCAGCAGCAGATGGGTGGCCCGATGGGCGGCCCCATGGGCGGTCCGATGGGCGGCCCCGGTCAGGGTCCCGGTGGCGACAGCGCCGCGCGTGTCCTCTCGCTGGCCCAGCAGACCGCCGACCAGGCGATCGCCGAGGCCCGCTCCGAGGCCAACAAGATCGTCGGCGAGGCCCGCAGCCGCGCCGAGGGTCTGGAGCGTGACGCCCGTGCCAAGGCCGACGCCCTGGAGCGGGACGCGCAGGAGAAGCACCGCGTCGCGATGGGCTCCCTGGAGTCCGCTCGCGCCACGCTGGAGCGCAAGGTCGAGGACCTGCGCGGCTTCGAGCGCGAGTACCGCACGCGTCTGAAGTCGTACCTCGAGTCCCAGCTGCGTCAGCTGGAGACCCAGGCCGACGACTCCCTGGCGCCGCCGCGTACTCCGGCCACCGCGTCCCTCCCGCCGTCCCCGGCGCCCTCCATGGCTCCGGCCGGCGCGAGTGCCCCGTCCTACGGCGGCAACCAGGGGATGGGCGGCCCGTCCGCGCCGTCCGCCCCGTCCTACGGCGGCCAGCAGCAGATGACCCCGGCGATGACCCAGCCGATGGCTCCGGTCCGTCCGCAGGGTCCGTCCCCGATGGGCCAGGCGCCCTCGCCGATGCGTGGGTTCCTGATCGACGAGGACGACAACTGAGTATCGAGCACTAGTACGACAAGGGCGTCGGCAGCGTTCATCTAGGGCGGGGCCCCGGACTTTGGTCCGGGGCCCCGCCCTTTTACGCGGGTTGAGCCGGGTGTGCCGGACGTGTCGGGCCGGTCCCGCCCCCGCGCACACGGCCCCCGCGCGCACCCGCCGCACACACGGCCCCGCACACATGCCAAGGGCCCGGCCCCCCTGCCGGGGGGCCGGGCCCTCGGTGTGGTCCCGCTCAGGCCTTGCGCAGCCGGAAGACGAGGGACAGGCCCTCGTCGGTGAACGGCTCACCGAAGGAGGCGTCCGCCTCGCCCTGGGCGAAGTCGGTCGCCAGGACCTCCTCGGCGATCAGCCCGGTGTGCTCGGCCAGGGCCGCGACGACCGCCGGGTCCGTGGACGTCCAGCGCAGGGCGATCCGGTCGGCGACGTCCAGGCCGCTGTTCTTGCGGGCCTCCTGGATCAGCCGGATCGCGTCACGGGCCAGACCCGCCTGCCGCAGCTCCTCGGTGATCTCCAGGTCGAGCGCCACGGTGGCACCGGAGTCGGAGGCCACCGACCAGCCCTCGCGCGGGGTCTCCGTGATGATCACCTCGTCGGGGGCGAGGGCGACCGTCTCGCCGTCGACCTCCACCGACGCCGTGCCCTCGCGCAGCGCCAGCGACAGCGCGGCGGCGTCGGCGGCGGCGACGGCCTTGGCCACGTCCTGCACCCGCTTGCCGAACCGCTTGCCCAGCGCACGGAAGTTGGCCTTGGCGGTGGTGTCTACGAGCGAGCCGCCGACCTCGGACAGCGAGGCCAGGGAGGAGACGTTCAGCTCCTCGGTGATCTGGGCGTGCAGCTCCCGGTCCAGCGCCTCGAAACCGGTCGCGGCGATCAGCGCCCGGGACAGCGGCTGGCGGGTCTTGACGCCCGACTCCGCGCGCGTGGCACGGCCCAGCTCCACCAGCCGGCGGACCAGGACCATCTGCTTCGACAGCTCCGGGTCGATGGCGGAGAGGTCCGCCTCCGGCCAGGGGGCCAGGTGCACGGACTCCGGGGCGCCGGGCGACACCGGCACGACCAGGTCCTGCCACACCCGCTCGGTGATGAACGGGGTGATCGGGGCCATGAGCTTGGTGACCGTCTCCAGCACCTCGTGCAGCGTGCGCAGCGCGGCCTTGTCGCCCTGCCAGAAGCGGCGGCGCGAACGGCGGACGTACCAGTTGGACAGGTCGTCGACGAACGCGGACAGCAGCTTGCCGGCGCGCTGGGTGTCGTACGCCTCCAGGGCCTGGGTCACCTGGTCGGTGAGCGCGTGCAGCTCGGACAGCAGCCAGCGGTCGATCAGCGGGCGCTCGGCCGGGGCCGGGTCCGCCGCGGACGGCGCCCAGTCCGACGTACGGGCGTACAGGGCCTGGAAGGCCACCGTGTTCCAGTACGTCAGCAGGGTCTTGCGGACGACCTCCTGGATGGTCCCGTGGCCGACCCGGCGGGCCGCCCAGGGGGAGCCGCCGGCCGCCATGAACCAGCGGACCGCGTCCGCGCCGTGCTGGTCCATCAGCGGGATCGGCTGCAGGATGTTGCCCAGGTGCTTGGACATCTTGCGGCCGTCCTCGGCGAGGATGTGGCCGAGGCAGACGACGTTCTCGTACGACGACCGGTCGAACACCAGGGTGCCTACGGCCATCAGCGTGTAGAACCAGCCGCGCGTCTGGTCGATCGCCTCGGAGATGAACTGGGCCGGGTAGCGGCTCTCGAACAGCTCCTTGTTCTTGTACGGGTAACCCCACTGGGCGAACGGCATCGAACCCGAGTCGTACCAGGCGTCAATGACCTCGGGCACCCGTACGGCGGTCTTTCCGCAGCCGTCGTGACGGCAGGCGAAGGTGACCTCGTCGATGTAGGGGCGGTGCGGGTCGAGGCCCGACTGGTCGGTGCCGGTCAGCTCGGTCAGCTCCGCGCGGGAGCCGACGCAGGTGAGGTGGTCGTCCTCGCAGCGCCAGATCGGCAGCGGGGTGCCCCAGTAGCGGTTGCGGGAGAGCGCCCAGTCGATGTTGTTGTTCAGCCAGTCGCCGTAACGGCCGTGCTTGACCGTGTCAGGGAACCAGTTGGTCTTCTCGTTCTCCTGGATCAGGCGGTCCTTGATCGCCGTCGTCCTGATGTACCAGGAGGGCTGCGCGTAGTACAGCAGCGCGGTGTGGCAGCGCCAGCAGTGCGGGTAGCTGTGCTCGTACGGCAGGTGCCGGAAGAGCAGGCCGCGCTGCTTGAGGTCCTCGGTGAGCTGCTCGTCGGCCTTCTTGAAGAAGACGCCGCCGACCAGCGGCAGGTCCTCCTCGAAGGTGCCGTCGGGGCGGACCGGGTTCACCACGGGCAGGCCGTAGGAGCGGCAGACCTTGAGGTCGTCCTCACCGAAGGCGGGGGACTGGTGGACCAGACCCGTGCCGTCCTCGGTGGTGACGTAGTCGGCGTTCACCACGTAGTGGGCGGGCGCCGGGAACTCGACCAGCTCGAAGGGGCGCTGGTAGGTCCAGCGCTCCATCTCGGCGCCGGTGAAGGTCTGCCCGGTGGTCTCCCAGCCCTCGCCGAGCGCCTTGGCGACGAGCGGCTCGGCGACGACGACCTTCTCGGGATTTTCCGAGCCCTTCGTGGCGACGACGTAGGTGACGTCGGGGTGCGCGGCGACCGCCGTGTTGGACACCAGGGTCCACGGGGTCGTCGTCCACACCAGGAGCGCGGCCTCACCGGCGAGCGGGCCCGAGGTGAGCGGGAAGCGGACGTACACGGACGGGTCCACGACCGTCTCGTAGCCCTGGGCCAGCTCGTGGTCGGACAGGCCGGTGCCGCAGCGCGGGCACCACGGGGCGACGCGGTGGTCCTGGACCAGCAGGCCCTTGCCGAAGATCTCCTTCAGCGACCACCAGACCGACTCCACGTACTCGGGGTCCATGGTGCGGTAGGCGTCGTCCAGGTCGACCCAGTAACCCATGCGGGTGGTCAGCTCGGCGAAGGCGTCGGTGTGCCGGGTCACGGACTCGCGGCACTTGGCGTTGAACTCGGCGATGCCGTACGCCTCGATGTCCTGCTTGCCGGAGAAGCCCAGCTCCTTCTCCACCGCCAGCTCCACGGGCAGGCCGTGGCAGTCCCAGCCGGCCTTGCGGCCCACGTGGTAGCCGCGCATGGTGCGGAAGCGGGGGAAGACGTCCTTGAAGACGCGTGCCTCGATGTGGTGGGCGCCGGGCATGCCGTTGGCGGTGGGCGGCCCTTCGTAGAACACCCACTCCGGGCGGCCCTCTGACTGCTCCAGGCTCTTGGCGAAGATCTTCTGGTCGCGCCAGAAGTCGAGCACCGCGTGCTCAAGCGCGGGCAGGTCGACCTGGGCGGGCACCTGGCGGTACGTCGGCGCTGTCATCTGCGAGCATCCTCCAACGGACTTGCTGCCTTCCGTCGGAGGGACGAGAGCCTTCAATCGTCTACGCCGTGTGCGGCGCGCTCCCGCGGTACCACCCTCCTTGGCCCCTCGGCGTGCCGTACGCGCCGCTGAGCCCCCTCATTGGGGTCGCGAGCCGGTTCTACTCGCCGCGGGGTCTCCACGGCTTTCTTCCGGCGGCTCCGGGGTGATCTTCACGTCGCGCTCGCCCCCGGGCTCACACCGTCCCCGGGTCGCTCTGGGCTGCGTACGTCGCTACTCGTCCCCATCCACGCTTTTCGCTCCGCCCAGTGTACGGCGCCGCGCGGACAGCGGCCGACCGCTTTTCGCGGGCCCGCGCGGGCGCCCGAACGGGGCGGGGCCGGTGACCCGGATGGCGTCGGGCGCGGCGACGGGCGTCAGGGCCGGGCGGACCTGCCGGATTACCCGGCGGGGAGCGGGGCACAACGGATGCAGGTCCGCTGCGCGGGGGGTGCGGGCGGGCGAATCGGGCGGTGTGCCCCGTTGCCGCGGGACTCAAGTCGATTTATCGTCCCAGAACGATTCGCGTGCAAAATCACAATATGTGAAGGGGCCGCGGCCATGGTGGCGAAGAAGACCGCCGTACAGCAGCCGGCGACCGGCCGCTCCCGGGGCGCGGACGCCCCCGGAGCGGACGTGTCCCCGGGCGGGCCCGAGCGGACCGGCCACGGGAAGGGCACGCACGCGGACGACGCCTCGGCGGGCCGCGCGAAGCACGCGACGGCTGTCGCCGCGGCGGCAGGGAAGTCCTCCGGCGGTGGGCCGGGCACCGCCCCGGGTGGGGCACCCGCGGTGGAGGAAAGCGGGCGGAAGCGGGGTAGTACTGCCGGGGCCGGGAAGAAGACTGCGGTCGAGGGGGCCGCGAAGACCGGGACGACGACCGGCAAGGGGACGGGCGGGAGAACGGCGGAGAAGGCAGCGGGGAAGGCGTCCGCCAGGGACAGGACGACCGAGCGCACGGCGGCCGGGGAACCGGCGGCGGCCACGCCCGCATCGAAGAGGACGACGGCCGGGAAGGCGCCGCACGGCAGGGCGGGCACCGGGAGGACGGCGCACGGCAAGGCGGCCACCGGAATGACGGGAACCGAGCGGACGGCGGACGGCGAGGCGGCCACGGGGAAGACGGCGGCCGACAAGGCGGCGGACGCCAAGACGGCCACCGGGACGACGGCGGCCGAGAAGGCGGCGGACGGCAAGGCGGCCACCGGGAAGTCGGGGACCGAGAAGGCGACGGACGGCAAGGCGGGCACCGGAAAGACGGCGTCCAAGAAGGCGACGGCGAAGAAGGCGACGGGCGTGAGGCCGGCGGCCGGGAGGGCGGCGGCGAAGAAGGCGGGCGCCAAGGAGGCTGCAACCGCCGGGACGGCCACCGGTAAGGCGGGCGCCAAGGAGGCGGCCATCGGGGGAGCGGCCACCGGGGAGGCGGTCGCCGCCGAGGGGACGAGTGCCTCGGCCGCTCCGAGGCCGGCCGCCCGGAAGACGGCGGCGGCCAGGACGGCCGGGGGAAAGGCGAAGGCCGCCGGGAAGGACGTGGCGGGCAGGGCGGCCTCCGGGACGGCGGCCTCGAAGCGGACGGCCGCACAGGAGACGGCCGCCGGGAAGGCGGGCGGCGAGAAGGACGGCACCGGGAAAGCGGGCGCCGGGGAAGCCTCCGCGGGGGCGGCCCGGAAGAGCACGGCCAAGAAAGCGGGCGCGGCGCGGGCCGCGAAGCAGACGGGAGCCACGACAGTGGTTGCGAAGAAGACTCCGGGCACGGCCACGGCGGAGCAGGGCGCCGTTCCCAAGGCACGGCTCGCCGCGGTGGAGCCCGGCGAGCTGGCGGTGCGTCCCGGCGAGGACCCCTGGACCCCGGAGGAGGTCACCGAGGCCCGGGCCGAGCTCCAGTCCGAGGTGGAGCGGCTGCGGAACGAGATCAGCACCTCCGAGGCGTCCCTCGTGGGCCTGATGCGGGACTCCGGTGACGGCGCGGGCGACGACCAGGCCGACACCGGCACCAAGAACATCACGCGCGAGCACGAGATGGCGCTGGCCGCCAACGCGCGCGAGATGCTGACGCAGAACGAGCACGCCCTGGAGCGGCTCGACGCGGGCACCTACGGCCTGTGCGAGAACTGCGGCAACCCGATCGGCAAGGCCCGCATGCAGGCCTTCCCCAGGGCCACACTCTGCGTCGAGTGCAAGCAGAAACAGGAACGCCGCTCCTGAGCACCGGGGTCCGCCTGACCGTGCCGTAGTCTCGTCTCAGTCAGGCACCTAGGTTGAGGGACTCACGTGGCAGAGGCGGAGCGCATCATCGGTACGCCGGACACCCCGGACGGCGGCGGCGAGCGGGCGGCGGCGGCCGGGACGCCCGCCGGTCCGGACGCGTCCGGACCGTCCGGCGCGGGCGAGCCGGCGACGCCGGCACAGCGGCGGACCGGGCGCGGGCGCAGGATCGCCGTGCTGTTCGCGGTGGCCGCGTTCGCCTACGCCCTCGACCTGATCAGCAAGCTGCTCGTGGTCGCGAAGCTGGAGCACCACGAGCCGATCCGGCTGATCGGCGACCTGCTGGAGCTGCACGCCATCCGCAACCCCGGCGCGGCCTTCGGCTTCGGCGCGGCCTTCACGGTGATCTTCACCCTGATCGCGGCCGCCGTGATCGTGGTGATCATCCGCCTGGCGCGCAAGCTCTACAGCTTCCCCTGGGCGATCGCGCTCGGCCTGCTGCTCGGCGGCGCGCTCGGCAACCTCACCGACCGCATCTTCCGGGCGCCCGGCGTCTTCGAGGGCGAGGTCGTGGACTTCATCGCGCCCAAGGGCTTCGCCGTGTTCAACCTGGCCGACTCGGCGATCGTGTGCGGCGGCATCCTGATCGTCCTGCTGTCCTTCCGCGGCCTGGACCCGGACGGCACCGTCCACAAGGACTGAGCCCCGGGTCGTACCGGTTGTCCACAGGCTCGTGCGGGGCCGCCGCGGCCGTCCGGCATACTCGACGGGTGAGCACGATTCCCGAGATCCGTACCCTGCCCGTGCCCGACGGCCTGGAGGGCGAGCGCGTCGACGCCGCCATCTCCCGCATGTTCGGCTTCTCCCGCACCAAGGCGGCGGAGCTGGCCGCGGCCGGCAAGGTCCAGGTCGACGGGGCGGTGGTCGGCAAGTCGGAGCGGGTGCGCGGAGGCGCCTGGCTCGAAGTCGAGATGCCGCAGGCGCCCGCGCCCGTGCAGGTGGTCGCCGAGCCGGTCGAGGGCATGGAGATCGTGCACGACGACGATGACGTGGTCGTGATCGTCAAGCCGGTCGGCGTGGCCGCCCACCCCTCGCCGGGCTGGAGCGGCACGACCGTCATCGGCGGCCTCGCCGCCGCCGGGTACCGGATCTCCACCTCGGGTGCCGCCGAGCGCCAGGGCATCGTGCACCGCCTGGACGTCGGCACCTCCGGCCTGATGGTGGTCGCCAAGTCGGAGCGGGCGTACACCTCGCTCAAGCGCCAGTTCAAGGAGCGCACGGTCGACAAGCGCTACCACACCCTCGTCCAGGGCCACCCGGACCCGACGAGCGGCACGATCGACGCCCCGATCGGCCGGCACCCCAACCACGACTACAAGTGGGCGGTCACGGCCGACGGCAAGCCCTCGGTGACCCACTACGACCTCATCGAGGCCTTCCGCGCCGCCTCCCTGCTCGACGTGAAGCTGGAGACCGGCCGCACCCACCAGATCCGCGTCCACATGTCCGCCCACCGCCACCCCTGCGTGGGCGACCTGACCTACGGCGCCGACCCGACCCTCGCCAAGCGGCTGCGCCTGTCCCGCCAGTGGCTGCACGCGGTCCGGCTCGGCTTCGAGCACCCGGGCGACGGGCAGTGGGCCGAGTTCGAGAGCGACTACCCGGAGGACCTGAGCAAGGCCCTCGACCAGGTACGCGAGGAGACCTACGCGTGAGCACGCCCGTCACCGTCCGGATCGCCGAGGACCCCGCCGACCGCGAGGCATGCTTCGCGATCCGCAAGGAGGTCTTCGTCGCCGAACAGGGCGTCCCGCAGGACATCGAGTACGACGCGTACGACGCCGTCGCCGTCCATGTCCTCGCGGTCCGCGAGGACGGCGAGCCGCTCGGCACCGGGCGCCTGCTGTTCGGCGAGGCGGCCGCCGCCAAGACCGGCGGGGACGCGTCGGTGGGATCGCTGGGGCGGCTCGCCGTCGCCGGCGCGGCCCGCGGGCTGGGCATCGGCGTGGCCCTGGTGCGGGCCATCGAGGAGGCGGCCCGCGCGCACGGCCTGTCCGCGGTGGACCTGCACGCGCAGAGCCACGCCCTGGGCTTCTACGAGCGCCTGGGCTACGAGGCGTACGGCCCGGAGTTCCTGGACGCCGGGATCCCGCACCGGTCGATGCGGCGCGTGCTCTAGCCGAGGCCCCCGGAACGGCCGGCGGGCGGGCGCCGTGGCAGGCTGGTGGCCTGCCGTGTGATCGTCGACCCCCGGAGCGCTGGCCGTGGATCAGTTGGCCCTGTTGTTCGTGCTGCTGCTGGGGGCCCTGGTCAGCGTCCCGATCGGGGACCGGCTCGGGCTGCCCGCGCCGGTGCTGATGACGCTGCTCGGCGGGGCGCTTGCGGTGGCCGACTTCGTCCCCAACGTCGACATCCCGCCCGGGCTGATCCTGCCCGCCCTGCTGCCGCCTCTGCTCTACGCCGCCGTACGCCGGACCTCGTGGCGGCAGTTCGCCGCCAACAGACGGCCCATCTTCCTGCTGGCCGTGGCCCTGGTGTTCGTGACGATGCTGTGCGTGGCGGCCGTCGCCCACACGATCGTGCCGGGGCTGCCGATCGCCGCCGCGCTGGCGCTGGGCGCGCTGATCGCCCCGCCCGACCCGGTCGCCGCCACCGCGGTCGCCGGGCAGCTCGGGCTGCCGCGCCGGCTGGTGTCGATCCTGGAGGGCGAGGGCCTCTTCAACGACGTCACCGCCATCGTGCTCTACCACGTGGCGATCGCCGCCGTGGTGAGCGGGGAGTTCTCGGCCTGGCGCGCCGGGCTCGACCTGGTGCTGTCCGCCGTGGTCGCGGTGGCGGTCGGGCTGGTGCTCGGCTGGGGCGCGAACCGGCTGATGGACCTGCTCGGCGACCCCACCCTGCAGATCGGCATGACCCTGCTGGTGCCCTACGCCTCCTACGTGCTCGCGGAGGAACTGCACGGGTCCGGCGTGCTGGCCGTGCTCACCACGGCCCTCTTCCTCTCCGAGTACGCCACCGACGCCGACGACGTGATGACCCGGCTCGCCGGCCACACCTTCTGGGACATCATCGACACGCTCGTCACCGGCGTCGCGTTCGGGCTGATCGGCCTCGAACTGCACAACGCGATCAGGACGGCGTCCGGGCGCTGGGGCGAGATGCTCGGCTGGGCCGCCGCGACCGCGGGCGTCGTCGTCCTCGTCCGGCTGCTGTGGCTGCTGCCCGCGACCTGGCTGACTCAGCGGCTGCACGCCCGGCGGGACTACGACGAGGAGATCCCGGTGAGCTGGCGGGAGACCGTGGTGATGTGGTGGTCCGGGATGCGCGGGGTGGCGTCGGTGGCGCTGGCGCTGGCCATCCCGCTGGAGACCGGCGCGGGGAAGCCGTTCCCCGACCGCGACGAGATCGTCTTCATCGCCTTCGGAGTGATCATCGTCACCCTGGTGCTCCAGGGGCTGACCCTGCCGTGGCTGGTGAAGCGGCTCGGGGTGCGGGCCGACTCCGAGCGGGAGAAGGAGTTCGAGAAGGAACTGGCCCGGCGGGCGGCGAAGGCGGCCAAGAGCAGGCTGCGGGAGATCGAGCAGGTGGAGGACCTGCCGGAGGAACTGTCCGAGCAGATGCTGCGGCGGGCCTTCGACATCGGCATCCGGATCAGCCCGGACATGGGCGAGGAGGAGCGCCGGGAGGCGCACCAGCAGCGGGCGCGGCGGCTGCGCCGGGTGCGGCGGATCCAGGGCGAGATGCTCAGCGCCGCCCGGCACGAGGTGCTGGCGGCGCGCAGCGAGCCGGGGGCCGACCCGGAGATCGTGGACCGGGTGCTGCGCCATCTGGACGTACGCAGCCTGCGCTGACCCGGCGGGCCCGTCGGACGTGGCCGCCTCCCGCACCGGCCGGTCCCGCCCGGTGCCGGGCGGGACCGCTGAGGGCGGGGCCGTTCAGCCGCGGCCGGTGCGCGGGAACTCGTAGGCCCTGCGCAGGGTCGCGCCGTCGGGCGACGGGACGCGGCTCGGCGGGAGCACCCCCTCGGAGGTGTTCACCCGCGGCAGGGCGTAGGGGTGCTCCGTGGACAGCCAGCCGATCATCTGCTCGCGGACGGTGACCCGGACGGTCCAGATGTCGTCCGCGTCCTTGGCGGTGACCAGGGCGCGCACCTGGATGGTGTTCGGGGTCGTGTCCGTCACCTGGAGGCTGTAGGCGCGGCCGTCCCACGCCGTGCACTGGCGCAGGATGTCGCGCAGCTTCTCGCGCATCGCCTCGATCGGCGCGCTGTGGTCGAGGTGCCAGTAGACGATGCCCGTCATCTGCGGGGTGCCGCGCGACCAGTTCTCGAAGGGGTTGGAGGTGAAGTAGGAGACCGGCATGGTGATCCGCCGCTCGTCCCAGGTCCGCACCGTCAGGAAGGTCAGGGTGATCTCCTCCACCGTGCCCCACTCGCCGTCCACCACGACCGTGTCGCCGATGCGCACCATGTCGCCGAAGGCGATCTGGAGCCCGGCGAACATGTTGGACAGGGTCGACTGGGCGGCGACACCGGCGACGATGCCGAGGAGTCCGGCGGAGGCCAGCAGCGAGGCACCGGCGGCGCGCATCGCCGGGAAGGTGAGCAGCATCGAGGCGCTGGCCACCACGATGACGATCGCGGAGACCACCCGCATGATCAGTTCCACCTGGGTGCGCACCCGGCGCACCCGGGCGGCGTCCCGGTGGACACGCGCGTAGCGGGAGTAGGAACTCTCGACGATCGCCGAGGCGATCCGGATCACCAGCCACGCGGCGGATCCGATCAGCACCAGGGTCAGCGCCTGGCCGATGCCGACCTGGTGGTGCTCCAGGAGTTTCGCCTGGTCGTACGAGCCTCTGAGCATGGCGGCGCACAGGACGAGCTGGTAGGGGATGCGGCCGCGCCGAAGCAGCCCCCACAGCGGTGTCTCGGAATTTCGTTCGTCTGCCTTGCGCAGCAGCCGGTCGGTGGCCCACCCGATGGCCAGGGTGAGCAGTACCGTGCTGCCGAGCACGATCAACGGACGGAGTACGTTCTCCATCCTGCGCACCTAACCGGAGTCGGCGGTTCATGAACATGTGAGTTCCGGCCGCGGATGGGTACGGCCGCGGTTCGGCCCGGTCGTACCGGGCTGGCACCATGGCCTCATGAACATCATGCTCTTTCACTCGACGTACGGGCTCGGGCCCGCGGTGCGCGAGGCCGCGGACCGGCTGCGCGCGGCCGGCCACGAGGTGTGGACGCCGGACCTCTTCGAGGGGCGCACGTTCGACACGGTCGAGCAGGGCATGGAGTTCGAGCAGGGGATCGGCAAGGACGAGCTGCTGAAGCGGGCCGTGCTGGCGGCCGCTCCCTACTCCGAGCGCGGACTGGTGTACGCGGGGTTCTCGCTCGGCGCCTCCGTCGCCCAGACGCTCGCGCTCGGCGACGAGCGGGCTCGTGGCCTGCTGCTCCTGCACGGCACCTCGGACATCGCGCCGAACGCGCAGGTGGACGAGTTGCCGGTGCAGCTGCACGTGGCGGAGCCCGACCCGTTCGAGACGGACGACTGGCTGAGCGCCTGGTACCTGCAGATGGGCCGGGCGGGCGCGGACGTCGAGGTCTACCGGTACGCCGGGGCCGGCCACCTGTACACCGACCCCGCGCTGCCGGACTACGACGAGGAGGCCGCCGAGGCCACCTGGCGGGTGGCGCTCGGCTTCCTCGACAGCCTCTGGAAGTGAGCTTCTAGAAGGCGGTCACGGGCCTCCGGAGGGCGGTCACACCGGGTCGTAGGTGCGCTCGATCTTCTGCGTGCCGCTGCGGGTGCGGTAGGAGCGGACCCAGGCGGAGGTGGCGTTCGCGTTCGTGCGGTCGGACAGGACGTAGTAGTCCATCTGCGTGCGGTCCGCGGTGATGTCCAGGACGCCGTAGCCGTGGCGGTCGGTGTCCACCCAGTGGACGTGCCGGTTGGCGGCCTTGATGACCGGCGCGGCGATCGCCGAGACGGTGCCCTCGGGGACCTTCACGATGTCGTCGAGGTTGTCGGAGGTCACCGAGGTGACCACGAACTCGGTGGCCGCCGAGGCCGACAGCGGGTAGGTGCCCGCGTCCACCGGCACGTCGTTGGCCCACGCCATGTGGATGTCACCGGTCAGGAAGACGGTGTTGCCGATGGCGTTGGAGCGCAGGTGGCCGAGCAGTTCGCGGCGGTCGTCGGTGTAGCCGTCCCACTGGTCGGTGTTGGCGGCGATGCCCTCCTGCGGCAGCCCGAGCAGCTTGGCGAGCGGCTTGAACAGGTCGGCGGAGAGCGAGCCGAAGGAGAACGGCGAGATCATCACCGAGTTGCCGACCAGCCGCCACTTGGTGTCGGAGGCGGACAGGTTCGCCTTCAGCCAGTCGAGCTGGGCGCGGCCGGTGATCGTGCGGTTCGGGTCGTCCACCGAGCCGCTGGCCGTCGACGCCTGCTGGGAGCGGAAGGAGCGCAGGTCCAGCAGGGAGAGGTCGGCGAGCTTGCCGAAGCGCAGCCGGCGGTAGGTGGTGCCGGCGATGGCGGGACGGACCGGCATCCACTCGAAGTAGGCCTGCTTGGCGGCGGCCTGCCGGGCCGTCCAGGTGCCCTCGGCGCCCTCGGTGTGGTTGACCGCGCCGCCCGACCAGGAGTTGTCGGCGAACTCGTGGTCGTCCCATATCGCGATGACCGGCGCCTTCAGGTGCAGTGCCTGGAGGTCGGGGTCGGTCTTGTACTTCGCGTGCCGGATCCGGTAGTCGGCGAGGGTGAGGATCTCGTTCGCGGGGGCGTGCGGACGGACCACGGTGCCGCGGGCCGCGTACTCGCCCGACTTGTACTCGTAGATGTAGTCGCCCAGGTGCAGCCACGCGTCCAGGTCGTTGCGGGCCGCGAGGTGGCGGTAGGCGGAGAAGTAGCCCGCCTCCCAGTTGGCGCAGGAGACCACGCCGAAGCGCAGACCGGCGACGGCGGCGTCCGCCGCCGGCGCGGTGCGGGTGCGCGCCGCCGGGGAGTCGGTGCCGCCGGCCGAGAACCGGAACCAGTAGTCCGTGGCCGGTGCCAGGCCGCGGATGTCCGCCTTGACGGTGTGGTCGGAGGCGGCCGTCGCCGTCGTGGAGCCCTTGGCGACGATGCTGGTGAACGCCTTGTCCCGGGCGACGGTCCAGCTCACCTCGGTGTCCGGGCCGACGCCGGAGCCGGGCAGGGCCTCGGGGACGGGGGTCACCCGGGTCCACAGCAGGACACCGTCGGGCAGCGGGTCGCCGGACGCGACGCCGTGCAGGAAGGCGGGGGCCTGGTCGGCCGCGCGCGCCGGGAGGGTGGCGGCGAGCGGGCCGGCCAGCACAGCCGTCGCCGCCGCGGCCTTGACGACCGTACGGCGGCGGGGAGAAAGGGAGTTGAGGGCCTGGTGGGCCTCAGATGATCTGTATCGACTGGTCACGGCGCATCAGATTACTGATCGGTACGTCATGCGCGCGAGCGAACCCCCAAATGTTCCCTATGTTTGGTTCGGGTTCCTGAAGAGTTCAGGTCGACATCGAGCTTGCGCAGGGTGCATTCGCCGTTCGATGCCGCCTGTATCACGACAAAACGCCCCTCGGTTCCCTTGAAGGAATTCCGAGTAGGCGTTTTGGGCAAGCGCGGAGCCGGCCGGGTGTCAGCCGATGCGGACGCCGGTCAGCAGTGCTTCACCGTGCCCGACTTGAGCGCCAGGTGTCCGCTGTAGATCCATCCCTCGTTCACGCGGACCCACTGGTTGCCGTAGCTGTTGACGGTGAAGCACCAGGCGTTCAGGTTGTGGCCCGGCGCCATGCTCATCACCGCCGTGCACTCCGAGGCGGGCTCCTTGTACGCCTTCGCGCCGCCCACGACCACGACAACCCCGTCGGATATGTTGCTCGCCGACACGTGATCGCAGGCTGCGGCGGCCGCCGTGCCCGCGGTCGCCACGTTCACCGCGACGCCGCTCAGGGCCAGTGCGGCCGCCCCCAGTGCCCCCGCCAGCTTCTTGTGGAAACCCATGTGCATCCCCGTTCTCCTACCAAGGTCATCTTGCGAACCTTGATCCAACCGGCTGTAGACGGCGGCTGACCACAGGGTTTCTGGAAAAAATCTGGCCGAAATGTTCCCCGGCGGGAGCGAGGTTCCGCAGAGCCCCGGGCCTGAAGCCGGCCCGGGGCACCTCCACCCTTTTGCGGGCTGCGGAACTAGGAGTTGAGAGCCTTCTGTATCGCGGTGTCGAACTCGGCGACCGACATGGGCGGGTTCTTGCCGTCGCTGCCGGTGACTATCTTGTCGTCCATGAGCAGCGTCGGGGTCCCCTGGAAACCGTACTTCTTTCCATCCGTGTTGAACTTGCTGCTCATCACGAGGGCCCACTTGTCGTAGGTCCCCTTCTTCACGGCATTCTGGAACGCCGTGTTGTTCCTGAGAGCGCTCACCGTGTTCGCCACCTTGATCAGGTAGTCGTCGCTCTTGAACTTGTCGTCCTGCTCGTCCGGGTGGTATTTCGCCGAGTACAGAGCGCTCTTGTACTCGAGGAAGGCCTCGGGGCCGACGTTCAGGGCCGCGCCCAGTGCGCTCAGCGCGTTCTTGGATCCCTCGCCCGGGATGTTGTTGTCGATGAACGTGGCGCCGACGTACTGGATCCTGAACTTGCCGGCGTCGAGATCCTTCTTGACCGTCGAGCCGACCGTCTGCTCGAACTGGGCGCAGACCGGGCAGCGCGGGTCCTCGTACATCACGAGGGTCTTCTTGGCGGTGCTCTTTCCGATGACGACGGTCGTACCGTCCGCCCCCGTGCTGTTGGCCGGCTTGACCAGCTTCTCCTTCTTCACCGCGTCCCAGCCGCTGGGCTTGTTCATCTGCACGACGGCGTAGCCGATGCCGCCGGCCGCGGCCAGCACGGCCACGACCGAACCGGCCACGATCAGCTGCCGCCTGGCCTTGTCGCGCTTGGCCTGCCGCTCGCGCTCCTGGCGCAGCCGCTCCCGGGCCGCCGTCTTCGCCGACTGGGTGTTCCGCTTGCTCATGGTGGTGATCTCCATATGGGACGCGCACATGCCGTACGCGGGATACGTGCGGGGGACTGGTCGTGCTCAGCCGAGAGCCGAGGAGCACGGCGGTCCACGCCGTCCCAGGGAGTGCACGAGGAGCCGGTCGAGAACGGACGCCGGCCGGGGCGAGGGGTTCGGCAGTCGGCGGACCGGCGAGAGCCGCACGGACCGGGCGGCCGCCACCGCGAGCGACAGCGGCCGGAAGGTGGTGGCGGTGACCGCGCGCAGCAGCTGCACCAGGGCGCGCTCGCCCCGGCGCAGCCAGGCGGCGGCCAGCAGGCCCACGCCCACGTGTGCGGCGAGCAGCAGCCAGGCGGCGGCCGGGTCGGCGTGTGCGAGCAGTCCGTCCGGGTTGCCGTGGCCGCCCGTGACCTGGGCCAGCGGGCCACCGACGGCACCGCCCTGGCACAGCACGTCGAAGCCGAAGGCGCGCAACGGTCCGGCGACCGGTCCGCCCGCCCGGCCGTAGCAGGCGTGCTGGCCGGTGGTGAACACGGTGTCGGCGGCCAGCTCCAGCGGGACCAGCAGCGCCGCGATGCGGCCGAAGCCGCGCTCGCGGCCCGCCAGCGCGTACGCGGTCAGGAACACCCCGGCGGCGACCGCCGTCACGGTCGCCACCGGCAACGGGGCCCTGGACAGCAGGACGTGCGACGCGGTGCTGAGCGTCACGACCACGGCCGTGAACAGCGCCGCGCGCACGGCTCTGAGGTGGGTCCCGGATATGTCCATAGCGAGAGAAGAGTCTGTCACGTGCGCGGGTAGGAGACCCCTAAAGAGTGCCTGTGAAGAGGCGCGGGTTACAGCCCCGGGATCCGGCCGTTGCGGAACAGGTCGACGAAGATCTGGTGGTCGGCACGCGCGCGTGCGCCGTAGCGGTGCGCGAAGTCCACCAGCAGGGGGCCGAAGCCCTCCTCGTCGGCGGCGAGGGCCGCGTCGATGGCCCGCTCGGTGGAGAACGGCACCAGCGACTCGCCGGAGGTGTCGTCCGCCGCCGCGTGCATCGTGGCCGTGGCCCGGCCCAGGTCGGCGACGACGGCCGCGATCTCCTCCGGGTCGTCGATGTCGCCCCAGTCCAGGTCGACGGCGTACGGCGAGACCTCGGCGACCAGCTGGCCCGCGCCGTCCAGCTCGGTCCACCCCAGCCACGGGTCGGCGTGCGCCTGGAGCGCGCGCTGGGAGATCACCGTGCGGTGCCCCTCGTGCTGGAAGTACCCGGCGATCGCCGGGTCCGTGATGTGCCGGGAGACGGCCGGGGTCTGGGCCTGCTTGATGTAGATCACGACGTCGTTCTCCAGGGCGTCGCTGGAGCCCTCCAGGAGGATGTTGTACGAGGGCAGGCCGGCCGACCCGATGCCGATGCCCCGGCGGCCCACGACGTCCTTCACCCGGTAGGAGTCGGGGCGCGCCAGCGAGGCGTCCGGCAGCGTCTCCAGGTAGCCGTCGAAGGCGGCCAGCACCTTGTAGCGGGTCGCCGCGTCCAGCTCGATGGAGCCGCCGCCCGGGGCGAAACGGCGCTCGAAGTCGCGGATCTCGGTCATCGACTCCAGCAGCTCGAAGCGGGTCAGCGAGCGGGCGGCCCGCAGCGCGCCCAGGAGCGGGCCGTCGGCCGTGTCCAGGGTGAACGGCGGCACCTCGTCGCTCTTGGCGCCCGTGGCGAGGGCGTGGATCCGCTCACGGTAGGCGGCCGCGTAGATCGTCACCAGCTCGGTGATCTGCTCGTCACTGAGCGCCTTCGCGTAGCCGATCAGCGCGACGGAGGCCGAGAAGCGCTTCAGGTCCCAGGTGAAGGGGCCGACGTAGGCCTCGTCGAAGTCGTTGACGTTGAAGACCAGGCGCCCGTTGGAGTCCATGTAGGTGCCGAAGTTCTCGGCGTGCAGGTCGCCGTGGATCCACACGCGCGAGGTGCGGTCGTCCAGGTAGGGGCCGCCGCGCTTCTCGGCGTCGACGTCGTGGTAGAAGAGCGCGGCCGTCCCCCGGTAGAACGCGAAGGCCGAGGCGGCCATCTTCCGGAACTTCACCCGGAACGCGGCCGGGTCGGCGGCGAGGAGCCGGCCGAAGGCGGTGTCGAAGACGGCGAGGATCTCCTCGCCGCGCTGCTCGTCGTTGAGCTGGGGGACCGACATCGCGGGGTGCCTCCTGGTGCAGGACGGGTGGTGCATGAACGTAGGTGTACGGGTACGACAGCGCTTCCGCCGTCTCCAACGGGCGACGCCACGCGGGAGTGCCCGGTTCCCACCTGAAGGTACGAGGACGGGGCCCGCGTGTGTCAGTGCCGGGGCATAGACTTCGACGCTGTCCCCCAGACTGTCCGCAGTCGGTCCGCAGCCGGTCGGAAGATCGTCGCCGCCCGTTTTCCTTGGAGGCCGAAACCGTGTCGAAGCCGCCCTTCACGCACCTGCACGTCCACACTCAGTACTCGCTGCTGGACGGTGCCGCGCGGCTCAAGGACATGTTCGACGCCTGCAACGAGATGGGCATGACGCACATCGCCATGTCCGACCACGGCAACCTCCACGGGGCGTACGACTTCTTCCACAGCGCGAAGAAGGCCGGAGTCACCCCGATCATCGGGATCGAGGCATACGTCGCCCCCGAGTCCCGGCGCAACAAGCGCAAGATCCTGTGGGGCCAGCCGCACCAGAAGCGGGACGACATCTCCGGCTCCGGCGGTTACACCCACAAGACGATGTGGGCGGTGAACAGCACGGGGCTGCACAACCTCTTCCGGCTCTCCTCCGACGCCTACGCCGAGGGCTGGCTGCAGAAGTGGCCCCGGATGGACAAGGAGACCATCTCCCAGTGGTCCGAGGGCATCGTCGCCTCCACCGGCTGCCCCTCCGGCGAGGTGCAGACCCGGCTCCGCCTCGGCCACTTCGACGAGGCCCTCAAGGCCGCAGCCGACTACCAGGACATCTTCGGCAAGGACCGGTACTTCCTGGAGCTGATGGACCACGGCATCGAGATCGAGCGCCGGGTCCGCGACGGCCTGCTGGAGATCGGCAAGAAGCTCGGCATCCCGCCCCTGGTCACCAACGACTCGCACTACACGTACGCGCACGAGGCGGGTGCCCACGACGCCCTGCTGTGCATCCAGACCGGCAAGAACCTCTCCGACCCGGACCGCTTCAAGTTCGACGGCACCGGCTACTACCTGAAGTCCACGGACGAGATGTATGCCATCGACTCCTCGGACGCCTGGCAGGAGGGCTGCGCCAACACGCTCCTGGTGGCCGAGATGGTCGACACCACCGGCATGTTCGAGGCCAAGAACCTCATGCCGAAGTTCGACATCCCCGACGGCTACACCGAGGTGACCTGGTTCAAGGAGGAGGTCCGCCGCGGCATGGAGCGCCGCTTCCCGGGCGGCATCCCCGAGGACCGGCAGAAGCAGGCCGACTACGAGATGGACGTCATCATCCAGATGGGGTTCCCGGGCTACTTCCTCGTGGTCGCCGACTTCATCATGTGGGCCAAGAACAACGGCATCGCGGTCGGCCCCGGCCGAGGCTCCGCGGCCGGCTCGATCGTCGCCTACGCCATGGGCATCACCGACCTCGACCCGATCCCGCACGGCCTGATCTTCGAGCGCTTCCTCAACCCCGAGCGCGTCTCCATGCCCGATGTCGACATCGACTTCGACGAGCGCCGGCGCGTCGAGGTGATCCGCTACGTGACCGAGAAGTACGGCGCCGACAAGGTCGCCATGATCGGCACCTACGGCAAGATCAAGGCCAAGAACGCGATCAAGGACTCCGCGCGCGTCCTGGGCTACCCGTACGCCATGGGCGACCGGCTCACCAAGGCGATGCCCGCCGACGTCCTCGGCAAGGGCATCGACCTCAACGGCATCACCGACCCCTCGCACCCGCGCTACGGCGAGGCGGGCGAGATCCGCGGGATGTACGAGAACGAGCCGGACGTGAAGAAGGTCATCGACACCGCCAAGGGCGTGGAGGGCCTGGTCCGCCAGATGGGCGTGCACGCCGCCGGCGTGATCATGTCCAGCGAGACCATCACCGAGCACGTCCCGGTCTGGGTCAGGCACACCGACGGCGTGACCATCACCCAGTGGGACTATCCGAGCTGCGAGTCGCTCGGCCTGCTGAAGATGGACTTCCTGGGCCTGCGCAACCTCACGATCATGGACGACGCGGTCAAGATGGTGAAGGCCAACAAGGGCCTCGACATCGACCTGCTGTCCCTGCCGCTCGACGACCCCACGACCTTCGAGCTCCTCCAGCGCGGCGACACCCTCGGCGTCTTCCAGTTCGACGGCGGCCCCATGCGCTCGCTGCTGCGGCTGATGAAGCCCGACAACTTCGAGGACATCTCCGCCGTCTCCGCGCTCTACCGTCCGGGCCCGATGGGCATGGACTCGCACACCAACTACGCGCTGCGCAAGAACAAGCTCCAGGAGATCACCCCGATCCACAAGGAGCTGGAGGAGCCCCTCGAAGAGGTCCTCGCCGTCACCTACGGCCTGATCGTCTACCAGGAGCAGGTGCAGAAGGCCGCCCAGATCATCGCCGGCTACTCGCTCGGCGAGGCCGACATCCTCCGCCGCGTCATGGGCAAGAAGAAGCCCGAGGAACTGGCGAAGAACTTCGTCCTGTTCCAGAAGGGTGCCCGCGAGAAGGGTTACAGCGACGAGGCCATCCAGGCCCTGTGGGACGTGCTGGTCCCCTTCGCCGGCTACGCGTTCAACAAGGCGCACTCCGCCGCGTACGGCCTGGTCTCGTACTGGACCGCGTACCTCAAGGCGAACTACCCCGCCGAGTACATGGCCGCGCTGCTGACCTCCGTCAAGGACGACAAGGACAAGTCGGCGGTCTACCTCAACGAGTGCCGCCGCATGGGCATCAAGGTGCTCCCGCCGAACGTGAACGAGTCCGAGTCCAACTTCGCCGCCCAGGGCGACGACGTGATCCTCTTCGGCCTCTCCGCCGTCCGCAACGTCGGCACCAACGTCGTCGAGTCGATCATCAAGAGCCGCAAGGCCAAGGGGAAGTACGCCTCCTTCCCCGACTACCTCGACAAGGTCGACGCCGTGGTCTGCAACAAGCGCACCACGGAATCGCTGATCAAGGCCGGCGCCTTCGACGAGATGGGCCACACCCGCAAGGGACTCACCGCCCAGTACGAGCCGATGATCGACAACGTCGTCGCGGTCAAGCGCAAGGAGGCCGAGGGGCAGTTCGACCTCTTCGGCGGCATGGGCGAGGACACCGGCAGCGAACCCGGCTTCGGCCTCGACGTCGAGTTCACCACGGACGAGTGGGACAAGACCTATCTGCTCGCCCAGGAGCGGGAGATGCTCGGTCTCTACGTCTCCGACCACCCGCTCTTCGGCCTGGAGCACGTGCTCGCCGACAAGGCCGACGCGGGCATCTCCCAGCTCACCGGCGGCGAGCACGCCGACGGCGCGGTCGTCACCATCGGCGGCATCATCTCCGGTCTCCAGCGCAAGATGACCAAGCAGGGCAACGCCTGGGCGATCGCGACCGTCGAGGACCTCGCCGGCTCCATCGAGTGCATGTTCTTCCCGGCGACCTACCAGCTCATCTCCACCCAACTCGTCGAGGACGCGGTGGTGTTCGTCAAGGGCCGCCTCGACAAGCGGGAGGACGTGCCGCGGCTCGTCGCCATGGAGCTGATGGTCCCCGACCTCTCCAACGCCGGCACCAACGCGCCCGTGATCCTCACCATCCCGGCCACCCGGGTCACCCCGCCCATGGTCAGCCGCCTCGGCGAGATCCTCAGCCACCACAAGGGCGACAGCGAGGTCCGCATCAAGCTCCAGGGCCCCCGCAAGACCACCGTGCTGCGCCTCGACCGGCACCGCGTCAAGCCCGACCCGGCGCTGTTCGGCGACCTGAAGGTGCTGCTCGGCCCGTCCTGCCTGGCCGGCTGAGCCGATGCGGCGAGAAGGGGCGCACCCCGCAGGGATGCGCCCCTTCTGCGTGCCTGGGCCGCAACTGCCCAGTGCCTGGAGCTCTTTGGCAGAGCCCTTTAGTTGTGGCCGAAGCTCTTCTGCTTCTTACGAGCAACATCCGACGGGCTGCCCGGCACGTGCGCCATCGAGGACTCGTGGTCCTCCGCCGGTCGCTGCGCGCGCTCCTGGCCGTGCTCGCTCTGCGGAGCGCGGTTCTGGGGGCCGGACTGCTTGCGGTTCTTGTTCTTGGCCATGGTGATCTGCCTCCTGAAGGGGATCTAGGGGCCAGGGCCGGCTTCAGATTCACATATGCCGACACGGCGCGCATGTCGGATAATTACCGTGTGTGACAGGGGTGGTGGGCGCGCAGGAGCCGCAAACGCCACGCCGAAGATCGAGTTCGGGCCGTTAACCCCCGTGGGGTCGGGCAGACTCGAAGGAAGTCCGAAGCAAAACCTCCCGGGAAGAGGGTGAGTCGCGTGGACCGCTGCATCGTCCTGGTGGACGCCGGATATCTGCTGGGTGCCGCCGCCAGCCTCCTCGCCGGTGAGCCCTCCCGGTCCCGCATCACCGTCGACCACACGGCGCTGATCCAGGGGCTGCGCGAGCGCGCGGAGGCGGAGACCGAGCGGCCGCTGCTGCGTATCTACTGGTTCGACGGCGCTCCGGACCGGGTCCCCCAGCCGGAGCATCGCCGGCTGCGCGTCATGCCCCGCGTCACCGTCCGCCTCGGCGCCCTCACCCGCAGCGACGGACGCTGGGCGCAGAAGGGCGTGGACGCCGCCATGCACGCCGAGCTGACCGAACTGGCCCGCAATCGCGCCTGCTCCGACGTCGTCCTGGTCACCGGCGACGGCGACCTGCTGCCCGGCATGATGGCCGCCAAGGAACACGGCGTCGCCGTCCACCTGTGGGCCGTGCAGGCCGCCGACGGTGACTACAACCAGTCCGAGGACCTGGTCGCCGAGGCCGACGAGCGGCGCGTGCTGGACCGGGCCTGGATCACCCAGGCCGTCCGCGCCAAGGAGCTGACCGGCGTCTGCGCCCCGCAGCCGGTGACCCGGCCGGAGATCGCCGCGATCCTCTCCGCCCCCCTGCCCGAGTCCGCACCGGCACCCGCCGGCGACCACCCCGCCGAGGAGGGCGGCCACGCCCCGGCCGCCGGGAGGGAGAACGGCGTCCAGGAGCGGGTCCCCGCCGCCAAGGGCGTTCCCACCCCCAAGGACCTCGCCGCGCTGCGCGCCCCCGGGGCGCCGCAGGCCGCGCAGCACCCGACGACCGCGACCCTGCGCTGGTCCTCCGACAAAGGGTGGGTGGACCGGCCGGGCACCGTCGCCGAACCGCCCGAGATCGCCTCGATGCCCACGCTCGCCCAGCTGACGACTGCCGAGCAGCGGTGGGCCGACCGGGAGGAGGACATCACCACGGTCGGCGGCGACCCCTACGAGGTGGGACAGGTCTTCGCCCGCCGGTGGACGGCCCGGCTCGGCGACCAGACCCATGTGCAGCGGCTGTCCACGATGTACCCGCGCATCCCGCACCGCATCGACGGCGAGCTGCTGCGGTACGCGGCCCGCTTCGGGCTGCTCGCCCACAAGGACGACCAGATCGACGAGCACGACCGTTACGCCATCCGGGCGGGCTTCTGGCGGGAGGTCGACGTGCCCGCGGCGGCGGAACAGCACGCGCCCGCCGCCGACTGAGATCCGTGTGGCCGCCCCCAAAGGCGAGTAAAGGCCCCGGACCCCGTAGTCTCGTCCCTTGTGAGTACGCGCGTGGCACCGGCACTTCGGCATGACGAGGTCCTACGCGTGCGCGGGCTCGGCAAGACCTATCCGCCCGTGAAGGGCCGGCGCGGGGCGCCGGCCACGCCCGAGGTGCGGGCCACCGACGCCGTGGACCTGGACGTACGGTCCGGGGAGATCTTCGGCCTGCTCGGCCCGAACGGCGCAGGCAAGTCCACCCTCGTCCGGCAGCTCACCGGACTGCTGCGGCCGGACACCGGCAGCGTCGAGATCCTCGGGCACGACATCGTCCGGCACCCCGAGCGGGCCGCACGGCTCCTCGCCTACCTGGGGCAGGAGTCCTCCGCCCTGGACGAGCTGACCGTCGCCCTCGCCGCCGAGACCACCGGCCGTCTGCGCGGCCTGGACGTACGGCGGGCGCGGGCCGAGCGGGACGCCGTGCTGGAGGAACTGGGGCTCACCCCCCTCGCCGGGCGGGCGCTGAAGAAGCTGTCCGGCGGCCAGCGGCGCCTGGCCTGCTTCGCCGCCGCCCTCGTCGGCGAGCGGCCGCTGCTGGTCCTCGACGAGCCCACCACCGGCATGGACCCGGTGGCCCGGCGCGCGGTGTGGGCGGCCGTGGACCGGCGGCGGGCCGAGCACGGCACGACCGTGCTGCTGGTCACGCACAACGTCATCGAGGCCGAGACGGTCCTCGACCGGGTGGCCGTCCTGGACCAGGGCCGGGTCATCGCCTGTGACACCCCGGCCGGCCTGAAGGAACAGGTCTCCGGAGAGGTGCGGGTGGAGCTGGTCTGGCGGGAACGGGCACCCCTGGAGGTGCCGGAGGTCGCCGTGCTGCGCGAGCGGGCGGTGGAGTCCGGGCGCCGCTGGACGCTTCGGCTCGCCCCCGAGGAGGCCAGGGCCGCCGTCGCCACCGTCACCGGCGGAGCCGCGTTCGCCGCCCTGGACGACTTCACGCTCGCCACGCCCAGCCTGGAGGACGTGTACCTGGCCCTGGGCGGGGCGGCGCGGCAGGGACTGGTGAAGGCGTGAGCCCGGGGGACTTCGCACCCGTATGGTCCCTGTGGGACGGCGGCCGGGCCGCCGTAGGGAAGAGGAGCAGGGCGTCGTGAGTGTCGTACCCGCGGAGATTCTGCCGGGCGGGGCCCGGACCGTGCCGGAACCGGCCCGGCGCGCGGCCGAGCTCGGGCCGCCCGCGCGGCTGGGGCCGTCGCTGGTGGCCGTCTACCGGGCCCAGCTGTCCCGCGCCCGGGTGGCGCGCATCCCGCTGCTGTTCGTGGCGACCTTCCAGTCCGTCGGCATCGCCGTGATGATGCGCGGTGTCGTCGACAGCGGCGGCGAGGCGCAGTCCGTGGTGGCGGGCTCCTCGGTGCTCGTCGTCGCCTACGTCGCGCTCAACCTGCTGTCGCAGTACTTCGGGCAGCTGCGGGCCAGCGGCGGCCTCGACCACTACGCCACGCTGCCGGTGCCGCCCGCGGCGGTGGTGCTGGGCGCGGCGGCCGCCTACGCCTCCTTCACCGTGCCGGGGACCCTGGTCACCGCCGTCTTCGGGTGTGCGCTGTTCGGGCTGCCGCTGTCCAACCTGTGGATCCTGCTGGCCGTGATCCCGCTCGCCGGAGCCGCCCTCTCCGGGCTCGGCGCCGCCTGCGGGCTGCTGGCGCCGCGCCCCGAGCTGGCCACGCTGCTGGGGCAGCTGGGCATGTCGGCGGCGCTGCTGCTGGGCGTGCTGCCGGCCGACCGGATGCCGGAGCCGATCCGGCTGGCCCGGGACCTGCTGCCGTCGACCTACGGCGTGGAGGCGTACGCCCGGACCTTCGGGGCAGACCCGGACTGGGCGGTCGTCCTGGTCGACCTGGGGGTGTGCGCCGGTGTCGGGGTGGTCTCGCTGGCCGTCGCCACCTGGGCCTACCGCCGGGCCGCCGTCCGGTGACGCGGCCCACAGCACGACCTGGCACGATGTCAGGGTGACCGCACCGCTGACTCCGCCACCGCCGCCGCACGACGACTCCCCGCACCAGGTCCGGCAGGCCCCGCCGCCCGCCGGGGCGCCGGTCGTGGGCCCGTACGAACAGGACGGCCCCGGTATGAAGACCGAAGTGCGCGAGGCCGCCCTGATCA
Source organism: Streptomyces sp. WI03-4A (assembly GCF_033792105.1). Taxonomy (NCBI): domain Bacteria; kingdom Bacillati; phylum Actinomycetota; class Actinomycetes; order Kitasatosporales; family Streptomycetaceae; genus Streptomyces; species Streptomyces sp. WI03-4A. Next base: position 98,311 of record NZ_JARAUO010000021.1, on the reverse strand, counting down.
CGCTCGCCGTGGCGCTGACCGGGGTGCTGCTGGGGCTGCTGTGGTGGTGGCTGGCGCCGCACGTGCCGCTGGTCGGGGACCAGGTCGACAAGAGCTGGGTGGTCTACCTCAAGGACACCGAGGGCGAGCAGGCGGTCGGTGTGGACGGCACGTTCACGCTGCTCAGCCTGGCCTTCGGCGCGGTCAGCGCGGTCGTGGTGTTCCTGCTGCGGCGGCGCGGGGGCGTGCCGCTGGTGGTCGCGCTCGGGCTCGGCGGTCTGCTCGGGGCCGTGCTGGCGTGGCGGCTCGGCGTGTGGCTGGGGCCGACGTCCGACGTGATCGCCCACGCGAGGGCGGTGGGCAAGGGGGTCACCTTCTCCGCCCCGCTCAAGCTGGGCGCCAAGGGCGCGCTGCTCGCCTGGCCGCTGGCCGGGCTGCTGGTCCATCTGGGGCTCACCGCGCTGTTCGGACCCCGGGATCCCGAGGTGCCTCACACCGGCGGCGAGGCGCCCCACTCCGGCTGAGCGGGGAGCCGGATCGGGTCACTGCCCGGGTACCGGCAGCGCCGCCGCCCCGGCCGTGCCTCCGCCCGTGCCCCGGCCGCGCCTTGTCGGCCGCCAGGGCTCCGGGGCCGCTCAGCCCCGGCCGACGGGGGCCAGCACGGCGGCCGTCAGCTGCGCGAGGTCGCCGGGTGCCAGCTCGACCTCCAGGCCCCTGCGCCCAGCCGAGACGCAGATCGTCGGATGGGCCGCGGCCGAGTCGTCCAGGACTGTGGGGAGCCGCTTGCGCTGGCCGAGCGGGGAGATGCCGCCGCGCACGTAGCCGGTGGTGCGTTCCGCGAGCGTGGGGTCGGCCATGGTGGCCCGCTTTCCGCCCACCGCGGCGGCCAGGGCCTTCAGGTCCAGCGAGCCCGACACCGGCACCACCGCGACGGTCAGGGTGCCGTCCACGTCGGCCACCAGGGTCTTGAAGACCCGGTCGGGGGAGACGCCCATCGCCTCGGCCGCCTCCTCCCCGTAGGACGGGTGGGAGGGGTCGTGGTCGTAGGAGTGGACCGTGTACGCCACGCCCGCCGCCGTCAGGGCGACCGTGGCGGGCGTGCCGCCGGGCTGCTGCTTCTTGGACTTCTTCGCCATCGGGTGGGTCGGCCTCGGTTCGCTCGGAGCGTGCGCCCGGTCCGGGCACGGCGTGCGCTCAGTTCTGGCTGGTCGGCGTCCGCGTCAGCTCGAACGCGGGCAGCGACGGCAGACTACGGATGATGGACGTCTCGGAGCGAAGGAGTTTCAGCTCGTCGCGCAGCCGGGAGGCGGTGTCCGGCGCCTGCAGCAGCCGCTGCTTCGTCGGGGTGTCCAGCACCATCGCCGCCGCCACCAGGTAGGAGACCACCGAGGGGTCGTCCGGGAGTTCGGCACCGGTGGTGAGCGAGCGCTCGCGGGCGCCCGCGAGGCGCTTCTGGTACTGGCGGAACGCGCGCAGCACGCCCTCGGCCAGGGCGCCCGCCTCCTCGCCCGGGTCCTCCGCGAGCTCCTCCAGTTCGGCGGTCAGGAACGGGCCCGAGGTGTCCACGGACAGCAGCCGCACCCGGGTGGTGCCGGTGGCCAGCACCTCGAACGTGCCGTCGGCGCGCTCCCGGATGGTCGCCGCGTCCGCGACGCAGCCCACCCCGTGGAAGGACTTCAGCGGGTCGGGGCCGAAGCCGGCGGCCGGGCCGCGCTCGGGCTGCGCGGTCTGGTCCGGCATGCCGGGGGCGGCCGGTGCCACCTCGTGGCCGTCGCGGATCGCCACGACGGCGAACCGGCGCGGTTCGTCCTCGGGGGTCTTCAGCAGTTCGCGCATCATGGCGCGATACCGCTCCTCGAAGATGTTCAGGGGCAGCACGAGCCCGGGGAACAGCGCCGAGTTCAGCGGGAAGAGAGGCAGGCGGGCGATGGTCACGGCGCCCCAGCCTAATGGTCGTGGACGGCGGCCCGGCGGCGGTGCTCGCTTCGCGGTCGCGCGGGCGCCCCGGCCAGCTCGCCGAGCACGGGTCCGGGAGCGTCCGCGAGGAGCGCGTCGCGCAGCCGCAGGAAGTGGCCCAGGGGGTCGTCGGAGAACCGGTCCCACGGGAAGGAGGTGGCGTACGGGCCGATCAGGGGGAGCTGGGCGCGGGCCTCGTCCCAGCGTTCCAGCCGGAGCAGAACGTAGAGCAGCTTGTTGCGGAACTCGGCGGGCCGGGGGACGGCCGCCGGGAAGTGCCCGGAGAGCGCGACGGCCCCGTCGGCCGCCGCCTCCAGCCGCTCGCGCGGCACCTCGGGTCCGCAGCCGTCGACGAGGTAGCCGAAGGCCGCGCGGGCCGGCAGCGCCTGCACCAGGGAGCCGGCGGGGGCGTCCTGCGCGGCCAGGTCGGCGAAGTCGAAGCAGGCGGAGTGGGAGCCGTGCCAGCAGGCGCCCAGGTAGCGCAGGGCGGCCACATGGCAGCCGTAGTGGTGCGGGGCCCGCCGGACCGCCGCCTCCCACAGCTCCTCGAAGTAGCGGTGCCCGGCCCGGGAGCCGCGCGCGTGGTCCAGCGCGATCCGCCACGGCACCGGGTCGCGGTTCTCGGCCCGGGCGGCGGCCGTGATCAGCGGGCTCACCTCGCGCAGCAGTTCGGCGCGGGCCGGCGAGGGCCAGGCCCGGTCCACCGCGAGCTGGGCGCCGACGAGGGCCATGTCGGGGTCGTGCGGGGCGGCCGTACGCCACTCCTCGAACCACTCGGGGCGCGAGCGGGCGAAGGAGGCGAGTCGCCTGGTGTACCGGTCGCGGTCCTCCCAGGCGGCCGTCGCGCGGGTGGCGGCGAGCAGGGCGGAGGCGGCGCCGTACTCGCCCCGCCCGGCCGCGACCAGGGCGGGGGAGAGGTGCTCGTCGGGCGCGTCGAGGACGGCCTCGTCACCGGCCGGCGGAGCGGCGGGGCGGGAGGCGCGTCGTGTCGTCCGGGTGGGGCGGAGGAACGCCGGCAGCAGAACCATGGTGTCGACCATTGAAAGTCCGCTGGTCGGGGCGGCGCCAGAGGGCCGGGGCAAGTCATGGAAAGTTGTACGCCCGGCGGTCAAGGACAAGTAAAGGCGACTGTTCAACTAATCTGGGGCGACTCGTCAGCCGCGGCGCAGCAGCCGGGTCGCCCCGGCGGCCACCGTCGTGGCCAGCACCCAGCCCACCATCACCATCGCCGCCGCCAGCCACTGCCAGCCCCCGTGCAGCTCCCACTGGCCGGCCTGGCCCAGGTCCACCACCGGCAGCAGGAGGTCGAGGGTGAACAGCGCGGGGCTCCAGGACGGATGCCCGCCTGGGTTCACCGGCGGATGGTCGGCGTGCGCGAAGAGCAGTGTGCCCGCCGCCCACAGCACCGCCATCCACACCGCGGCGCGGCCGGGCCGGTACCCGTACGCCACCGCCAGGTCCTGGACGTAGCCCCAGGTCTTGGCGGCCGGCGGCAGCGTCTCGCGGCGCCGGCGCTGCTTGGCGAGCAGCACCTCCCGGGCGTCCTCGTCCTCGCCGGCCGCCCGCAGCACCGCGGCCAGCCGCTCGTACGGCTCCGGGTTGTACTCGGCGGTCGCGGCTGTCACCCAGTCCAGGCGCCGGACCAGTGGGAACGGCCCGCGCGGTACCAGGTTCTCGTAGGCGAAGCCGCCCATGTGCAGCCGGCCGGGACCGGGCCAGCTGCCCGCGCGGTCCACGAGGTTCACCACCCGCGCGCCGGACAGCAGCACCTGGCCCCGCTGCGGGGCGTCCCCCAGGAAGCGCAGCTCCGGCGTCTGCACCCGGCGCAGCGACAGCACCTGGTCGTCGGTGAGGTCGAAGCGCGCCCGGTCCAGGTCGATGGCGTCCCCGAACCGCCCGTCGTCCAGCCGCACCCCGCCCTGGCACTCGAACCGCTGGATCCGCGTCCCGCGCGCGGGGGTGGTGCCGCTCAGCAGCGGGCTGCCCACACCGGCCGGGGTCAGGTACAGGGTGCGCTCCACCGTGAGCTGGGGGGCGTTCAGGGCGAGACGGGCGTAGGGGTTGGCCAGCCTCGCTCCCCGCAGGCTCAGCGAGACGCCCACCTTGGCGCTGCGCAGGCTCAGCTCGCCGTGCGACTCCAGCAGCTCCGCCTGGAGGTCCTGGCCCACGGTCATGCCGTCCGCCGCGATCGAGCGGCCGCTGCGGTCCTGGTGCACGATCGCCTGGTTGAGCAGCAGGTCCGTGCCGATGTGGGCGTCGGTCAGCCGGATCCCGAGCGGGACGCGGCAGCGCGGCAGGTGCAGATCGCCCTCGGTGTGCACCCGGGCCGCCTCCAGACGCGGCATCGCGCAGTCGACCAGCCGCAGGGTGGTGAACCGGGCCTCGGGCAGCAGCACCTGGTCGTCGAAGCGGCAGCCGCGCAGCTCCACGTACGGCATGACCGTGCCGCCCGCCAGGTCCAGCGTGCCGGTCACCCGCACCCCGGCGAGCTTGAGCGAGGCCACCCGGCCCGCGAGCGCGGGCGGCCCGTCCAGCAGCAGCCAGCAGACGATCCGCGCCCTGACGCTCCGCTCGGGCCCCCAGGGGTGCCCGCCGTGCGGATCGTCGACGACGGCGTCCCCGCTGCTCAGGTCGTACACGCTGCCGTTGCGGAAGGCCTGCCACATGCCCGCCTCGGCCGCGGTCAGGTCGTCCGGCAGGTCCCCGGTGTGGAGGCCGGCTCCCTCGGTCACCGCTCGGCCCTTCTTCCTGTCCACTCGTGAGTCACCTGCGTCGTACAGCAGGTCATGCCCGTTGTGTGACGCCCGGAACACCCGGAGTGAAGGCGATCTTCCGAATTCCGGCCACGTTCTGTATCAGCCATTGATACGCGCGGACGGCTCCCGATGCCGGTCTGAGAGAATTGACCCTGTGATCTCCCGAATCGATCTGCGCGGCGACGCCCTTCCCGAGGGACCCGCCCTGCGCGACCTGCTGCCCCGAGCCGACTTCGACGTTCAGGCCGCCCTGGAGAAGGTGCGCCCGATCTGCGAGGCCGTGCATCATCGTGGCGACGCGGCGCTGATCGACTTCGCCGAGAAATTCGACGGAGTGCGGCTGGAATCGGTGCGGGTGCCCGCCCAGGCGCTCACCGACGCGCTAGCGGCCCTCGACCCGGCCGTGCGCGCGGCCCTGGAGGAGTCCATCCGGCGGGCACGCATGGTCCACCGCGCGCAGCGCCGCACCACGCACACCACCCAGGTCGTGCCCGGCGGCTCCGTGACCGAGAAGTGGGTGCCGGTCGAGCGGGTCGGGCTCTACGCGCCCGGCGGCCGGTCCGTCTACCCCTCGTCCGTGATCATGAACGTGGTGCCGGCCCAGGAGGCCGGGGTGCGCTCCATCGCGCTCGCCTCCCCGGCCCAGGCCGAGTTCGGCGGGCTGCCGCACCCGACGATCCTCGCCGCCTGCGCCCTGCTCGGCGTGGACGAGGTCTACGCGGCCGGCGGCGCCACCGCCGTCGCGATGTTCGCCCACGGCACCGAGTCCTGCCCGCCCGCCAACATGGTCACCGGCCCGGGCAACATCTGGGTGGCCGCCGCCAAGCGCTACTTCACCGGCAAGATCGGCATCGACGCCGAGGCCGGACCCACCGAGATCGCGGTCCTCGCGGACGACACCGCCGACCCGGCGCACGTGGCCGCGGACCTGATCAGCCAGGCCGAGCACGACCCGCTCGCGGCGGCCGTCCTGGTCACCGACTCGGTCGAACTGGCCGACGCCGTGGAGAAGGAGCTGGAGCCGCAGATCGCGGCCACCAAGCACATCGAGGACCGCATCCGCCCCGCCCTCGCGGGCAGGCAGTCCGCGATCGTGCTGGTCGACGGCGTCGAGGAGGGACTGCGGGTGGTCGACGCCTACGGCGCCGAGCACCTGGAGATCCAGACCGCCGACGCCGCGGCGGTCGCCGACCGCGTGCAGAACGCGGGCGCGATCTTCATCGGCCCCTGGGCGCCGGTCTCCCTCGGCGACTACGCGGCCGGCTCCAACCACGTGCTGCCGACCGGCGGCTGCGCCTGCCACTCCTCCGGCCTGTCCGTCCAGTCCTTCCTGCGCGGCATCCACATCGTCGACTACACGAAGGACGCGCTGGCCGACGTCGCGCACCACGTGGTGACGCTCGCGGAGGCGGAGGACCTGCCCGCGCACGGCGCGGCGATCAAGGCTCGTTTCGGCTGGAAGGTTCCGGAAGGCAAGTGACAGGCATCGACGATCTTCCCGTCCGGGACGAGCTGCGCGGCAAGTCCCCCTACGGCGCGCCCCAGCTCGACGTACCCGTACGGCTGAACACCAACGAGAACCCCTACCCGCTGCCCGAGCCGCTGGTCGAGCGGATCACCGAACGGGTCAGGGAGGCCGCCCGCGACCTGAACCGCTACCCGGACCGGGACGCGGTCCAGCTCCGCACCGAGCTGGCCAGGTACCTGACGCGCACCGGGAAGCACCCGATCGGCGTCGAGCAGGTGTGGGCGGCGAACGGCTCCAACGAGGTCATCCAGCAGCTGCTGCAGACCTTCGGCGGCCCCGGCCGCACGGCGATCGGCTTCGAGCCGTCGTACTCCATGCACGCGCTCATCGCGCGCGGCACCGGCACCGGCTGGATCTCCGGCCCGCGCGCCGAGGACTTCACGATCGACCTGGCCGCCGCCGAGCGCGCCATCGCCGAGCACCGCCCGGACGTCGTGTTCATCACCACCCCCAACAACCCCACCGGCAACGCGGTCCCGCCGGAGACGGTCCTCGCGCTGTACGAGGCGGCCCAGGCGGCCAAGCCGTCCATGGTGATCGTGGACGAGGCGTACGTCGAGTTCAGCCACGGCGACTCGCTGCTGCCGCTGCTGGCCGGCCGGCCGCACCTCGTCGTCTCCCGCACCATGTCGAAGGCGTTCGGCGCCGCCGGACTCCGCCTCGGGTACCTCGCCGCCGACCCGGCGGTCGTGGACGCCGTCCAGCTCGTACGGCTGCCGTACCACCTCTCGGCGATCACCCAGGCGACCGCGCTGGCCGCCCTGGAGCACACCGACACGCTGCTGGGGTACGTCGAGCAGCTGAAGTCCGAGCGGGACCGGCTGGTCGCCGAGCTGCGCGCGACCGGCTACGACGTCGTCGAGTCCGACGCCAACTTCGTGCAGTTCGGCCGGTTCGACGACACCCACGGGGCCTGGCAGAAGATCCTCGACCGGGGCGTCCTGGTCCGGGACAACGGCGTACCGGGGTGGCTGCGGGTGTCCGCCGGCACCCCGGCGGAGAACGACGCGTTCCTCGACGCGGTACGGGACTTGAAGAAGGAGCTTGAGGCATGACTCGCGATGTCCGCGTCGGACGAATCGAGCGCACCACCAAGGAGACCTCGGTCCTGGTCGAGATAGACCTCGACGGCACCGGGCGGACCGACATCAAGACCGGTGTCGGCTTCTACGACCACATGCTCGACCAGCTCGGCCGGCACGGCCTGTTCGACCTGACCGTGAAGACCGACGGCGACCTGCACATCGACTCCCACCACACCATCGAGGACACCGCCCTCGCGCTCGGCGCCGCCTTCAAGCAGGCGCTCGGCGACAAGGTGGGGATCTACCGCTTCGGCAACTGCACCGTCCCGCTGGACGAGTCCCTCGCTCAGGTCACCGTCGACCTGTCCGGCCGCCCCTATCTCGTGCACACCGAGCCCGAGAACATGGCGCCGATGATCGGCGAGTACGACACCACCATGACCCGGCACATCCTGGAGTCCTTCGTCGCCCAGGCCCAGGTCGCGCTGCACGTCCACGTGCCGTACGGCCGCAACGCGCACCACATCGTGGAGTGCCAGTTCAAGGCGCTCGCCCGGGCGCTCCGCTACGCCAGCGAGCGCGACCCGCGCGCGGCCGGCATCCTCCCGTCCACGAAGGGCGCGCTGTAAATCCATGAACGGTCTCTCGACCCTCCTGATCGTCGTCGGCCTCTTCCTCGTCGGCGGCATCATCTCCTTCGTCAAGCAGAAGATGCCCGCGAGCCTCGTCGTGCTGCTCTCGATCGGCGCGGCCATGTGCCTCGTGGCCGGTGTCATGCGGCTGGAGGTGTGGAATTGAGCGCTTCGAAGAAGGTGGTCGTCTTCGACTACGGCTTCGGCAACGTCCGGTCCGCCGAGCGCGCCCTCGCGCGCGTGGGCGCCGACGTGGAGATCACCCGTGACTTCGACAGGGCGATGAACGCCGACGGCCTGCTGGTGCCCGGCGTCGGCGCCTTCGCGGCCTGCATGCAGGGGCTGCGCGCCGCCCGCGGCGACTGGGTCGTCGACCGGCGGCTGTCCGGCGGCCGCCCGGTGATGGGCATCTGCGTCGGCATGCAGATCCTGTTCGCCCGCGGCATCGAGCACGGCGTGGAGGCCGAGGGCCTGGACGAGTGGCCCGGCACGGTCGCGCCGCTCAAGGCCGACGTCGTCCCGCACATGGGCTGGAACACCGTGACTGCCCCGGCCGACTCCCAGCTTTTCGCGGGCCTCGACGCGGACGCCCGCTTCTACTTCGTGCACTCCTACGCGGTCCACGACTGGTCCCTGGAGACGCACAACCCGCTGATCGAGAGCCCCAAGGTCACCTGGTCGACGCACGGCGAGCCGTTCGTGGCCGCCGTGGAGAACGGCGCCCTGTGGGCCACCCAGTTCCACCCCGAGAAGTCCGGCGACGCCGGCGCCCAGCTCCTCACCAACTGGATCGGAACCCTGTAGACCATGGCCAAGCTCGAACTCCTCCCCGCCGTCGACGTACGTGACGGCCAGGCCGTCCGCCTCGTGCACGGCGAGTCCGGGACCGAGACGTCCTACGGCTCCCCGCTGGAGGCCGCCCTCGCCTGGCAGCGCTCCGGTGCCGAGTGGCTGCACCTGGTCGACCTCGACGCCGCCTTCGGCACGGGCGACAACCGGGAGCTGATCGCCGAGGTCGCCAGGGCGATGGACATCAAGGTGGAGCTGTCCGGCGGCATCCGCGACGACGACACCCTCGCCGCGGCCCTCGCCACCGGCTGCACCCGGGTGAACCTCGGCACCGCGGCCCTGGAGACCCCCGAGTGGGTCGCCAAGGTCATCGCCGAGCACGGCGACAAGATCGCCGTCGGCCTCGACGTGCGCGGCACCACCCTGCGCGGCCGCGGCTGGACCCGCGACGGCGGCGACCTCTACGAGACGCTGGCGCGCCTCGACAAGGAGGGTTGCGCCCGCTACGTGGTCACCGACATCGCCAAGGACGGCACCCTCCAGGGCCCGAACCTGGAGCTGCTGCGCAACGTCTGCGCGGCCACGGACCGGCCGGTCGTGGCGTCCGGCGGCGTGTCGTCGCTGGACGACCTCCGCGCGATCGCCGAGCTGGTACCCCTCGGTGTCGAGGGCTCCATCGTCGGGAAGGCCCTGTACGCGAAGGCGTTCACCCTGGAAGAGGCCTTGGAGGCGGTGGCCGAGTGAGCGACGTCCGACGCGTGTCGACCGGCGCGCCCTGGGAGGAGCAGTTCGGCTACTCCCGCGCGGTGGAGCTGCCGAACGGCCTGGTCCTGGTCTCGGGCTGCACGTCCATCGTGGACGGGCAGATCGCGGGGGGCGGCCCGTACGAGCAGGCGGTCAATGCGTTCAAGGTCGCCCTGGCGGCGCTCGGGCAGCTGGGGCTCGGCCGTGACGACGTCGTCCGCACGCGCATGTACCTCACGCACGCCCGTGACGTGGACGATGTCGGCCGCGCCCACAAGGAGCTGTTCGACGCCGTCCGGCCCGCCGCATCCATGATCATTGTCTCCGGCTTCGTGGACCCCAGCCTGGTCGTCGAGGTCGAGGTGGAGGCGTTCCGAGGAGTGACGGCATGACCCTGGCCATCCGAGTCATCCCCTGCCTGGACGTGGACAACGGCCGGGTCGTCAAGGGCGTCAACTTCCAGAACCTGCGCGACGCGGGCGACCCCGTCGAGATGGCCAAGGTGTACGACGCCGAAGGCGCCGACGAGCTGACGTTCCTGGACATCACCGCGTCCTCGGGCAACCGGGAGACGACCTACGACGTGGTGCGCCGCACCGCCGAGCAGGTGTTCATCCCGCTGACCGTCGGCGGCGGCGTCCGCACGGCCGAGGACGTGGACCGGCTGCTGCGGGCCGGCGCCGACAAGGTCGGCGTGAACACGGCGGCCATCGCCCGCCCCGACCTGATCCGCGAGATCGCCGAGCGGTTCGGCCGGCAGGTGCTGGTGCTGTCGGTGGACGCCCGCCGCAGCGAGTCCGGCTCCTTCGAGGTGACCACCCACGGCGGCCGCAGGGGCACCGGCATCGACGCCGTCGAGTGGGCGCACCGCGCCGCCGAACTGGGCGCCGGGGAGATCCTGCTGAACTCCATGGACGCCGACGGCACCAAGGACGGCTACGACCTGGAGATGATCGCGGCCGTCCGCAAGCACGTCACCGTCCCGGTGATCGCCTCCGGCGGCGCGGGCCGGCTGGCCGACTTCCCGCCGGCCGTCGACGCGGGCGCGGACGCCGTCCTGGCCGCCTCCGTCTTCCACTTCGGCGACCTGCGGATCGGCGAGGTGAAGCAGACGCTGCGGGAGGCGGGTCATCCGGTGCGGTGACGACCCGCTGAGACCAGGGCCCCGGCCGCCCCGCGAGGGCGCCGGGGCCTTCTCGTGCCCGGACATAGGAGAGAGGCGAAAGAGGAGGAGGACGCGAAAGAGAAGTTGCGCAATATCTGTTGTGCAATTTTTCTTTCGCATCTAGGGTCGTGGGCATGGCAAGCAGAGAACAGCGGCAGATCACGGATCTGGGCACCCTCAAGGCACTGGCCCACCCCCTGCGTATGAAGCTCTACCGGCTGCTGTTCGCCGCCGAGGCCGCCACCGCGTCCCAACTCGCCGAACAGGTCGACGAAGCGGTCTCCCTCGTCAGCTACCACCTGCGCAAGCTCGCCGAGCACGGCCTCGTCGAGGAGGCCGAACCGCGCAGCGCCGACGCCCGGGAGCGCTGGTGGCAGCCGGCCACCCAGGGCGTCTCCATCCGCGACCGGGACTTCCGGGACGCGCCCGAGAAGGCCGCGGCCCACGTCGCCGCCTCCCGGCTCTTCCAGGAACAGCGCTCCGAGATGTACCGCACCTACCTCGACCAGCGCGCGGCCTGGGGCCGCGAGTGGAACGAGGCGTCCTCCGACTCCGAGTCGCTGCTGCGCCTCACCCCCGCCGAACTCGCAGAGATGAAGCGCGAACTGCTCGACGTGATCAAGAGGTACGACGAGCTCGCCCGTGACCGCGAGGCCGCGGGCGACGGCCAGAGGCGCGAGCACGTCGCGCTGCATGTGTACGGCTTCCCGTTCCGCGTCTGAGAAGGGCACCTCCCGTGACCGACATCCTCATACCCCCGGCCCCCGCCGCCGAGGACCGCCCCGCCCACCGCGACCCGAACGTGCTGCGCTGGCTCGGCGCCTACACCTCCTCGATGCTGGGCGACAGCATCTACTACATCGCCCTGTCCTGGGCCGCCGTCCAGGCCGGCACCCCCGCCGAGGCCGGCGTCGTGATGTCGGTCAGCGCGCTGCCGAGGGCCGTGCTCATGCTCGGCGGGGGAGTGCTGGCCGACCGGCTCGGCCCGCGCCGCGTCGTCATCGGCAGCGACGCCGTGCGCTGCGCCGCCGTCCTCGCGGTGGCCGCCCTGCTGTTCGTCACCAGCCCCGGACTGTGGCCGCTCGCCCTGCTGGCCTTCCTCTTCGGCACCGTCGACGCCGTGTTCATGCCCGCCGTCGGCGCCCTGCCGGCCAGGATCACCGGCAAGCCGCAGCTCGCCCGGGTGCAGGGCATGCGCGGCCTCGCGATCCGGTTCGCCGGCGTCGTCGGGGCACCGCTCGGCGGCCTCGGCGTGGCGGTCGGCGGCGCGGCCGCCGCCTTCGCGCTCGCCGGACTGCTCATCGCGGTCTCGGTGCCCCTGCTGTACTCCGTCCGGGTCAGGGACCTTCCCGAGGACGACCGGCGGGACGGCCGGGAGACGAGCGCCTGGCGGGACCTCAGGGCCGGCCTCGCCTACGTCCGCCGCCACCGCGTCCTGGCCCCGCTGATGATCACCATCGCCCTCGGCGACTTCGGCTTCGTCGGCCCGCTCAACGTCGGCCTCACCCTGCTCGCCGACCAGCGTGGCTGGGGCGCCTCGGGCATGGGCTCGGTGCTCGCCGCGTTCGGCGTCGGCGCGGGCGCCGCCTCGCTGCTGCTCACCGTCCGGGGACGGCTGCCGCGCGCCGGACTGGTCGCCGCCTGCGCCATCCTCGCGGGCTCGGTCGCCATCGGCGCCCTCGCCTACGCGCCCAGCCTCGCCGCGGCCGTCGGCACGGCCCTGCTCATCGGACTGCTCGCCGGACTCAGCGGCGCCATGTGCGGGGCCCTGCTGCAGACCCAGGCCGACCCCGCCCGCCTCGGCCGGGTCACCGCCGTCTCCAGCCTGGTCAGCCTCGGCCTCGCCCCGCTGAGCATGCCCTTCGCGGCCGCCGCCATCGGCGCCTGGGGACTCGGCCCGGTGTTCGTGGTCAGCGCCGTCGTCTGCGGTCTCGGCGGAGTCGTCGCCCTGTGCGTCCCCGCCCTGCGCCGCGCCGAACTGCCGCGCTGAGACTCAGCCGATCGGCTGGGTCAACTGGACCAGGTTGCCGACCGTGTCGTCGAACACCGCAGCCAGCACAGGGCCCTGCTCCTGCGGAGGATGCGTGAACCGGACGCCGAGCCCGCGCAGCCGGTCGTACTCCGCGCGCAGGTCGTCCACCGAGAAGACGATGCACGGGAGCCCCGCCTCGTACAGGCCCTTGCGGTACGGCTCCGCGAGGGGACCCTCGCCGGGCTCCAGCAGCAGCTGCAGGTCCGGCTGGGCGCCCTCGGGTGCTCCGACCGTGACGAACAGCGTGCCGCCGCCCAGATCCATGTGCAGCCGGGTCTCGAACCCCAGCACCCCCGTGTAGAAGGCGTGCGCGGTGGCCACGTCGTCCACGAACACACTGGTCATCGCCACCTTGATCATGGCGGGTCCTCTCTCGCGGGTGCCCGGTGGCCCGGACTCAGATGCCCAGTTGCCTGGACTCGTGCAGCCGGGTGATCGCGTCCTCCTCGCCGTCCAGCTCCACCTTGGCCGCGCTCTGCCGGCCGAAGACGAACATCAGCAGCTCCGACGCCTCCCCGGTCGCCGTGACCACCGGCGTGCCGCGGTGCGCGACCGCCGTCTGGCCGTCCGGGCGGCGCAGCACCAGACCGGTCGGCACACCCCGGCCCACCAGCCGTGCCGTGCGCTCCAGACGTGACCACAGCGCGTCCTGGAACACGGCGTCCAGCTCGCGCGGGCTCCAGTCCGGCTGGGCGCGCCGGACGTCCTCGGTATGGACGTAGAACTCGACGATGTTGGCCGCCTCGTCGATCTGCTTGAGCTGGAAGGGCGAGAAGCGCGGCGGACCGGTACGGATCAGCTGGATCAGCTCCTGGTACGGCTTGGCCGCGTACTCGGCCTGCACCTTCTCCAGACGCGAGGCCAGTGGCTTGATCAGCGCACCTCCCGCCGCGTCCGGCCGGCGCTCGCGCACCACCACGTGCGCGGCCAGGTCCCGGGTCCGCCAGCCCTCGCAGAGGGTCTCGGCGTCCGGTCCGACGGTTTCCAAGAGGTCGGCGAGCAGGAGCCGTTCACGCTTGGCGAAGGTCGACATGCCGTCAGCCTACGACCCCGTACCGCGTCCGCCCAGCGGGCACCGTCCTTCCGGTGCCCCCGGCGACCCCGCACCGGCCGCGGCGGTCCGCCTCGTGGACACGGACCGTCACCGACCCTGCCGCGCGGCACAATGGCACCCATGACCAGTTCGACCACACCCCGGCCCAGCGGCCTCGACCCGGAGATCGCCGCGCGCCTCAAGCGCAGCGCCGACGGACTCCTGCCCGCCATCGCCCAGCAGTACGACACCGGCGAGGTGCTGATGCTCGGCTGGATGGACGACGAGGCGCTGCACCGCACGCTCACCACCGGCCGCTGCACCTACTGGTCGCGCAGTCGCCGGGAGTACTGGGTCAAGGGCGACACCTCGGGCCACTTCCAGTGGGTGAAGTCCGTCGCCCTGGACTGCGACGCCGACACCGTGCTGGTCAAGGTCGACCAGGTGGGCGCCGCCTGCCACACCGGCGCGCGCACCTGCTTCGACGAGGACGTGCTCCTCAAGGACGCCGGTTCCGGCGCCCCGGGCACGGATCAGTAGGGTCGGCCGCCATGGACCTCGAGACCTTCCGCAAGCTCGCCACCGACCGGCGCGTCATCCCGGTCACGCGCAAGCTCCTCGCCGACGGCGACACCCCGGTCGCGCTCTATCGCAAGCTCGCCGCCGAACGCCCCGGCACCTTCCTGCTGGAGTCCGCGGAGAACGGCCGCTCCTGGTCCCGCTACTCCTTCGTGGGCGTCCGCAGCGCCGCCATGCTCACCGCGCGGGACGGACAGGCCCACTGGCTCGGCACCCCGCCCGTCGGCGTCCCGGCCGAGGGCGACCCGCTGGCCGCCCTGCGGGCGACCATCCAGACCCTGCACACCCCGCACCAGGAGGGCATGCCGCCCTTCACCGGCGGCATGGTCGGCTACCTCGGCTACGACATCGTCCGCCGCCTGGAGAAGATCGGCCCCGGCGAGCACGACGACCTGCGACTGCCCGAGCTGACCATGCTCCTCACCAGCGACCTCGCCGTCATGGACCACTGGGAGGGCTCGGTCCTGCTGATCGCCAACGCGATCAACCACAACGACCTCGACACCGGCGTCGACGAGGCCCACGCGGACGCGGTGGCCCGCCTGGACGCCATGGAGGCGGACCTCGCGCGCCCGGTCGCCCAGCCGCCCGCCGTCCTGCCCCCCTCCGAACTGCCGGCGTACACCGCCCGCTGGGGCGGCCCCGACTTCCAGCGGGCCGTCGAGGACGTCAAGGAGCGCATCCGCGCGGGCGAGGCCTTCCAGGTCGTCCCCTCGCAGCGCTTCGAGACGCCGTGCACGGCGAGCGCGCTGGACGTGTACCGGGTGCTGCGGGCCACCAACCCCTCCCCGTACATGTACCTGTTCCGGTTCCCCCTCGGGGACGGAGGTGCCTTCGACGTCGTCGGCTCGTCCCCCGAGGCGCTGGTCAAGGTCGAGGACGGGCGCGCGATGGTCCACCCCATCGCCGGCACCCGGCACCGCGGTGCCACCCCGCAGGAGGACCAGGCGCTCGCCGAGGAACTGCTCGCCGACCCCAAGGAGCGCGCCGAGCACCTGATGCTCGTCGACCTCGGCCGCAACGACCTCGGCCGGGTCTGCGAGCCCGGCTCGGTGGAGGTCGTGGACTTCATGTCCGTCGAGCGCTACTCGCACGTCATGCACATCGTGTCGACCGTCACCGGCAAGGTCGCCGAGGGACGTACGGCGTTCGACGTGCTGACCGCCTGCTTCCCGGCGGGCACCCTCTCCGGCGCCCCCAAGCCGCGCGCCATGCAGATCATCGACGAGCTCGAGCCCTCCCGGCGCGGTCTGTACGGCGGCTGCGTCGGCTACCTCGACTTCGCCGGCGACTCCGACACCGCCATCGCGATCCGCACCGCCCTGCTCCGCGACGGCACCGCCTACGTCCAGGCGGGCGCGGGCATCGTCGCTGATTCCGACCCCGTCGCCGAGGACCAGGAGTGCCGCAACAAGGCCGCCGCGGTGCTGCGCGCGGTGCACACCGCCAACCGGCTCGGCCGGGCCTGAGCGTACCTGTGACGAACCCCGGGTGACGGTTCGCCCGGGGTTCAGGCGATAGTGGAGTACGTGACAGCCGTACCTCACCCCCGTTCCGAAGCCGCCGCACCCGCCCGGTCCGGCCGGCGGAGCCTCGCCGTGGCCCTGCTGTGCGGTGCCCTCGGCGCGGCCGTGACGCTGCTCGCGACCCGGCAGCGCTGGTCGGAGGGCACCGCCACGGTGGCCGGCGGCGCGTTCCCGCTGACCGCCAAGGGCAGCGACGTCACCGGCGTCCCCGCGGCTCTCGCCATAGTCGGTCTCGCCGCCCTCGTCGCCGTCTTCGCCGTCCGCGGGGCCGGCCGCGTCGCCGTCGCCGCCCTGCTCACGCTCTCCGGCGCCGGCATCGCCGCCGCCTCCCTCGCCGGCGCCTCCGACGGCTCCTCGCTCGACGAGAAGGCCGCGCAGGCCACCGGCGACACCTCGGCAACGGTCGCCGCCCTCGGCCACACCGGCTGGCCGTACGTCGCGGTCGCCGGCGGCGTCCTGATCCTGCTCGCCGGGCTCCTCGCCCTGCGCTTCGGAAGGACCTGGCCCGCCATGTCCGGCCGCTACGAGCGCGGCACCGACCGGCCCCGGCGCACGGCCCGCCCGGTGGACCCGGAGCGCCCCGAGGAGATCTGGAAGGCCCTCGACCGCGGCGAGGACCCGACCGGCCCCTGAGCCGCGTCCCGCACCGCCGCCGGAGCCGCGTCCCGCACCGCCGCCGGATGTGGCGAACCAGACGTCACCCCCGCGTCCGGCGGACACCCGCGTACGGGACAATGGTCGGTGAGCGTCCGGCTCGGACAGGGACGGGCGGACCCGGACACGTACACGTACGACGCGAACTTCGTCACGTACACAGCAACGAGGAGCAAGTCATGGCGGGCAGCAGCCACGGTCACACCCCGGCCGCCTGGACCGGTGTCATCATCGCCTTCATCGGTTTCTGCGTCGCGGGCGCCTTCATGGTGATGGCCCAGCCGCTCGGCTTCTGGGCCGGCATGGTGATCATCGCTCTGGGCGGTGTCGTCGGCGCCGTCATGCGTGCCATGGGCCTCGGCCAGCCGAAGCAGACGCACACGCTCGCGCACACGGCCCCGGCCCCGGTCCGCGAGCCCGCCGGCGCCGAGGGCTGAGCACCCGGCTTCCCGCGCCTTCCCGTGAGGGGCGGCCCCGACCGGTGACGGTCCGGGCCGCCCCTCGCGCGCGTGCGGCGGGCGCGCGGGGCACAATGCCAGCGTGACCGCCGACAGCCGCACCGCACCACGCACCACCCCGCCCCCGGCGCTGTGGAACCGGCTCGCCGTCCCGGCCGGCCTCCTGGCGGCCGTCGCCGGGGCCTTCGCGTACGTCGGCGCCGTCGACCCCAACCAGCCCGGCCACTACCCGGTGTGCCCCCTGTACCGGCTCACCGGCCTGTACTGCCCCGGCTGCGGCGGACTGCGCAGCGCGCACGCCTTCGTCCACGGCGACCTCGTCACCGCGCTGCACGACAACGCGGCGGGCGTGGCCGCCTACCTCGGCTTCGCGGTGCTGTGGACCGTCTGGGTGGTCCGCGCCGCGCGCGGCCGGGCGGTGCGGTTCGAGCCAGGGCGCGCCCGGATGTGGGCGGTCGGCGCGTTGCTGCTGGTCTTCACGGTCGTGCGCAACCTGCCGTCCGGCGGCTGGCTGCACCCGTGACCGCCCGCGGGGACGTCCAGGTCGTGGGACCGCTATAGCTCGGATGCAGGGCCTTCGTGGACCTCCGGATACCATCGCATTGACCACGGGTTTTCGAGAGCCCGAAGGAACGACCGTCTGGAAGGGGGCCGCTCGCGTGAGTGTGCTCGACGAGATCATCGACGGAGTCCGTGCCGACCTCGCGGAGCGGCAGGCACGCGTCACCCTCGACGAGCTCAAGGAGCGTGCCGCCAAGGCCCGCCCCGCCAAGGACGGAGTGGCCGCGCTCAAGGGCGACGGCGTCAAGGTCATCTGCGAGGTCAAGCGCTCCAGCCCCTCCAAGGGCGCGCTGGCCGCGATCGCCGATCCGGCCGGGCTCGCCGCCGACTACGAGGCGGGCGGCGCCGCCGTCATCTCGGTGCTGACCGAACAGCGCCGCTTCGGTGGCTCGCTGGCCGACCTGGAGGCCGTCCGTGCCCGCGTGGACATCCCGGTCCTGCGCAAGGACTTCATCGTCACGTCGTACCAGCTCTGGGAGGCCCGGGCGTACGGCGCCGACCTCGCGCTGCTCATCGTCGCCGCCCTGGACCAGCCGGCCCTGGAGTCGCTGATCGAGCGCGCGGTCTCCATCGGCCTCACCCCGCTGGTCGAGGTGCACGACGAGGACGAGGTCGAGCGCGCGGTGGACGCCGGCGCCCGGATCGTCGGCGTCAACGCCCGCAACCTGAAGACGCTGGAGGTCGACCGCGGCACGTTCGAGCGCGTCGCCCCGGAGATCCCCGACCACATCGTCAAGGTCGCCGAGTCCGGCGTGCGCGGGCCGCACGACCTCATCGCCTACGCCAACGCGGGCGCCGACGCGGTCCTGGTGGGCGAGTCCCTCGTCACCGGGCGGGACCCGAAGGCGGCCGTCTCCGACCTGGTCGCGGCGGGCGAGCACCCCGCGCTGCGGCACGGCCGCGGCTGAGCGAGGGACGACCACGATGACCCCGACCGCACCCCGCACGGCCACGGACCGGTACGCGCGCCTGGCGCGCGGCTGCCGGCCCCGTGGCTGCCGCGCGCCCGCCCGCAGGGTGCACGGCCGCCGGGTGCGGTACGTCATCGGTGACGAGCCCGGGCAGGTCAACGGCATGCGATGGCAGCGGCGCCCCTACGGGGGCGCGGGGCTGTGCCCGGACGCGCGGCCGCGCCGCGTGGCCGCGAGCCGCCACTGACGGCCCGCGGCCGGACGATCACCCCGCCCCCACGGCGAACCGTGTCCTTCCCACACACACTCACCGTGAGGTTTCCGCATGCCCAGCGAGTTCTTCATCCCTGACCCCAGCGGCCAGGTGCCCAGCGCCGAGGGCTACTTCGGCGCGTTCGGCGGCAAGTTCATCCCGGAGGCACTCGTCGCCGCCGTGGACGAGGTCGCCGTCGAGTACGAGAAGGCCAAGGCCGACCCCGAGTTCGCCCGCGAGCTCGACGACCTGCTCGTCCACTACACCGGCCGCCCCAGCTCCCTCACCGAGGTGCCGAGGTTCGCCGAACACGCCGGCGGCGCCCGGGTGTTCCTCAAGCGCGAGGACCTGAACCACACCGGCTCCCACAAGATCAACAACGTGCTCGGCCAGGCTCTGCTCACCCGGCGGATGGGCAAGACCCGCGTCATCGCCGAGACCGGAGCGGGCCAGCACGGCGTCGCGACGGCCACCGCCTGCGCCCTGTTCGGCCTCGACTGCACCATCTACATGGGCGAGATCGACACGCAGCGCCAGGCCCTGAACGTGGCCCGCATGCGCATGCTGGGCGCCGAGGTCGTCGCCGTGAAGTCCGGCAGCCGCACCCTCAAGGACGCCATCAACGAGGCGTTCCGGGACTGGGTCGCCAACGTCGACCGCACCCACTACCTGTTCGGCACGGTCGCGGGGCCGCACCCGTTCCCGGCCATGGTCCGCGACTTCCACCGGGTCATCGGGGTCGAGGCGCGGCGCCAGGTCCTGGAGCGGACCGGCCGTCTGCCCGACGCCGCCGTCGCCTGCGTGGGCGGCGGCTCCAACGCCATCGGCCTCTTCCACGCCTTCATCCCCGACGAGGGCGTCCGCCTGATCGGCTGCGAGCCGGCCGGGCACGGCGTGGAGACCGGCGAGCACGCGGCCACCCTGACCGCGGGCGAGCCCGGCATCCTGCACGGCTCCCGCTCCTACGTCCTGCAGGACGAGGAGGGCCAGATCACCGAGCCGTACTCCATCTCGGCCGGCCTGGACTACCCGGGCGTCGGCCCGGAGCACTCGTACCTGCGCGACAGCGGCCGCGGCGAGTACCGCGCGGTCACCGACGACGCCGCCATGCAGGCGCTGCGCCTGCTGTCCCGCACCGAGGGCATCATTCCGGCCATCGAGAGCGCCCACGCCCTCGCCGGCGCCCTGGAGGTCGGCCGGGAGCTGGGCAGGGACGGGCTGATCGTCGTCAACCTGTCCGGCCGTGGCGACAAGGACATGGACACCGCGGCCCGCTACTTCGGCCTCTACGACACCGACGCCGAGGTGGCCGCCAACGAAGCCGACACCGCCGAGATCGAGGGGGACGCCAAGTGAGCGGGAACGTGCAGCTGCTGACCGACACCCTCGCCGCCGCCAAGGCGGAGGGGCGGGCGGCGCTCATCGCCTACCTCCCGGCCGGGTTCCCGACCGTGGACGGTGGCATCGAGGCCGTCAAGGCCGTCTTCGACGGCGGCGCCGACGTCGTCGAGGTCGGTCTGCCGCACAGCGACCCGGTCCTGGACGGCCCCGTCATCCAGACCGCCGACGACATCGCCCTGCGCGGCGGGGTCAAGATCGCGGACGTCATGCGCACGGTCCGCGAGGCCCACGGGGCGACCGGCAAGCCGGTGCTCGTGATGACGTACTGGAACCCCATCGACCGCTACGGCGTCGAGCGCTTCACCGCCGAGCTGGCCGAGGCGGGCGGCGCGGGCTGCATCCTGCCCGACCTGCCGGTCCAGGAGTCGGCCCTGTGGCGTGAGCACGCCGAGAAGCACGGTCTCGCCACCGTCTTCGTGGTCGCCCCCAGCAGCAAGGACGGGCGGCTCGCCGAGATCACCGCGGCGGGCAGCGGCTTCGTCTACGCGGCCTCGCTGATGGGCGTCACCGGCACCCGCGAGTCGGTCGGCGCGCAGGCCCACGACCTGGTCGAGCGCACCCGGGCCACCGGCACGGGACTGCCCGTCTGCGTCGGCCTCGGCGTCTCCAACGCCGTCCAGGCCGCCGAGGTCGCCGGCTTCGCCGACGGCGTCATCGTCGGCTCGGCGTTCGTCAAGCGGATGCTGGACGCCCCGGACCACGCCTCCGGTCTCGACGGCGTCCGCGAGCTCGCCGGCGACCTGGCGAAGGGCGTGCGTGGGCGGGCGTAAGCGCCCGTAGACGGCTTTAGGCGCTCTAAGGTGCCCGTAGTCGTTCACAACGGAAGATTCGGTCACTCGAACGAGTGGACCTCGGTCCGGGGAGGCGCGCTGCGCCTCCCCGGTTCGTTCCTGGGATGTGAGCGAGAAGAACCGTGACGGAAAGCGCACCGCCCGCGAGCGGCTGGCGGTCGAGCGTGAGAAGCAGAAGTCCGCGGAGAAGCGACGGCGCACGCTGATCGTCGGCGCGAGCGTCGTCTGCGTCCTCGGGCTCGCGGCGGTGATCGGCGTGGTCGCCGCGAACGCGGGCAAGAACAAGAGCGGCAGCGCGGGCCCGGTCGTGGCGCCCTCCGGCGCCCAGGGCAAGGACAGCCTCGCGGTCCCGGTCGGCAAGGACGGCGCCAAGGCGACGCTCACGGTATGGGAGGACTTCCGCTGCCCGGCCTGCCAGTCCTTCGAGACCATGTACCGGCCCACGCTCCACGAGCTGACCGACGCGGGCAAGCTCCGGATCGAGTACCACCTGGTCCGGCTGATCGACGGCAACCTCGGCGGCACCGGCTCGCTGCGCGCGGCCAACGCGGCGGCCTGCGCCCAGGACGCCGGGAAGTTCCGCGACTACCACGACGTGCTGTACGCGAACCAGCCCAAGGAGACCGACGACGCCTTCGCGGACAACGCCAAGCTGATCGCGCTGGCCGGCAAGGTGAACGGCCTCGACACGCCCGCGTTCCGCGCCTGCGTGAAGAACGGCACCCACGACAACTGGGTGAACAAGTCCCACAAGGCCTTCGGCGCCGGCGGCTTCTCCAGCACGCCCACGGTCCTGCTCGACGGCAAGAACATCTACCAGGACCAGACGCTGACCCCGGCGAAGCTCAAGGAGATGGTGGAAGCGGCCAACCGGTAAGGGGGTTTTCTCACGTCCCCGTTACGGACCCGTTGCCGGTCCGCCTGCCGTCCGGGCGGCCCGGCACGGTAGCGTCGACCTTGCCATGGAACTTGCCTACATTCCCAGCCCGTCGCACGGGGTGCTGTACCTCGGCCCCATTCCGCTGCGCGGCTACGCCTTCTGCATCATCATCGGCGTCTTCGTCGCCGTCTGGCTCGGCAACAAGCGCTGGATCGCCCGGGGCGGGCGGGCCGGCACGGTCGCCGACATCGCCGTCTGGGCGGTGCCCTTCGGCCTGGTGGGCGGCCGGCTCTACCACGTGATCACGGACTACGAGCTGTACTTCAGCGAGGGCCGTGACTGGGTGGACGCCTTCAAGGTGTGGCAGGGCGGCCTCGGCATCTGGGGGGCGGTCGCGCTGGGCGCGGTCGGCGCGTGGATCGGCGCCCGGCGCCGGGGCATCCCGCTGCCCGCCTACGCCGACGCCGTCGCCCCCGGCATCGCCTTCGCCCAGGCCATCGGCCGCTGGGGCAACTGGTTCAACCAGGAACTGTACGGACGCGAGACGCACGTTCCGTGGGCGCTGCACATCACGTCCTCCGAGGGCGGCCGGGTGCCGGGCTACTACCACCCGACCTTCCTCTACGAGTCCCTCTGGTGCATCGGCGTCGCCGTCCTGGTCATCTGGGCCGACCGCCGCTTCCGGATGGGACACGGCCGGGCGTTCGCGCTGTACGTCGCCGCGTACTGCGTGGGCCGCGGCTGGATCGAGTACATGCGGGTGGACGACGCCCACCACATCCTGGGCCTGCGCCTCAACGACTGGACCGCGCTGATCGTCTTCCTGCTCGCGGTGGTCTACATCGTGGTCTCGGCGAAGAAGCGGCCGGGCCGGGAAGCGGTGGTCGAGCCGGGAGCCGCCGCGGACGCCTCCGGCGACGCGGCCGACGGCACCGGGACGGCTGCCGAGGGCGACGACCGGACCGGCGCCGAGGAGTCGGCCGCCGCCGCGAAGACCGGCGACAAGCCCGGCGACAAGGCGGGGGACCAGGGCGCCGCGAAGGACCCGGACGGTGCCGGGGACGACGCCGCGGCCGAGGCGGAGCCCGCCGCGGCGGCGGACGAGGCGGAGTCGGCCAAGAAGGGCTGAGGCCCGGCCGTACGACAGCGAAGGGCGCCCCGGAGAGCCGGGGCGCCCTTCGTCGTGCCGGGGTCAGCGCCGGCGCGCCAGCGCCAGCGTCCGCCGGGCCGCCGCCACCACCGCCGCGTCCACGAAGCGGCCGTCGGGCAGCGCCTGGGCGCCCTCGGTGGTGGCCGCCGCCTTGATGACCGTCTCCGCCTGCTCGATCTCCGCCGCGGTGGGCAGATAGGCCCGTTCGATCACCGGCAGCTGCCGGGGGTGGATGGCCGCGCGGCCGAGGAAGCCGAGGGCACGGCCCCGGGCGCAGGACGCGGCGAGCGCGTCCAGGTCGCGGATGTCCGGGTGGACCGACTGCGGCGGCGGGGGCAGCCCCGCCGCACGCGCGGCGACGATCACCCGGGAGCGCGGCCAGTCCAGCCCGGCGTCGGCCCGGACCCCCAGGTCGGCGCGGAGGTCCGCCTCCCCGAGCGAGATGCCCCGCAGGGACGGGTGGGCGCCCGCGATGGCGTAGGCGTGTTCGATGGCGAGCGCCGACTCCAGCAGGGCGTACAGCGGCAGCGGGGTGTCCACGGCGACCTGCCTGACCTGCCGCGGAGAGGCCACCTTGGGCAGCCGCAGCCCGGACACCCCCGGCAGCGTGGCCAGCGCCGCGAGGTCGGCGGCCGCCCAGGGGCCGTCCGGGGCGTTGACGCGGACGTGCACCGGCACCGGCTGGGCCTCGCCGAGGCGCTCGGCCGTCGCGGCGCGCGCGTACTCCTTGCGGTCCGGGTCGACCGCGTCCTCCAGGTCGATCACCACCACGTCGGCGCCCGCGGCCAGCGCCTTGGCCACCACGTGCGGGCGGTCACCGGGGACGTAGAGCCAGGTGAGCGGGAACGGCGTCACAGGGCGCCCTCCTCGCGCAGGGCGCGCAGCTCGGCCGGGGTGAGACCGAGCTCCGTGAGCACGGCGTCCGTGTCGGCGCCGTGCGGCCGGCCGGCCCAGCGGATCGCGCCGGGGGTCGAGGAGAGCCGGAAGAGGACGTTCTGCATGCGCAGCGGGCCCAGTTCGGGGTCGTCGACGGTGGTGATCGTGTCCAGCGCCCGGTACTGGGGGTCCGTCACCACGTCCCGTACGTCCTGGACCGGGGCGACGGCCGCCTCCGCCTTCTCGAAGGCGGCCAGCACCTCGTCACGGGTGCGGGAGGCGATCCAGGAGCCCACCGCCTCGTCCAGGACGTCGGCGTGCGCCGCGCGGTCCACGCCCGTGGCGAACCAGGGCTCCTCGATCAGCTCCGGCCGGCCCACCAGCCGCATCACCCGTTCCGCCACCGACTGGGCCGAGGTGGAGACGGCGACCCAGTGCCCGTCGGCGGTGCGGTAGGTGTTGCGCGGGGCGTTGTTCGCGGACCGGTTGCCGGTGCGTTCCTGGACGTGGCCGAGCTGGTCGTACCAGGTGGGGTGGGGTCCGAGGACCGCCAGGATCGGCTCGATGATCGCCATGTCCACGACCTGCCCGGCGCCGGTGCGCTCGCGCGCGGCCAGGGCCGTCAGCACGGCGTACGCGGTCGCCAGGCCCGCGACCGAGTCGGCGAGCCCGAACGGCGGGAGCGTCGGTGGCGCGTCCGGTTCGCCGGTCAGGGCGGCGAATCCGCTCATCGCCTCGGCGAGGGTGCCGAAGCCGGGCCGGTGCGCGTACGGGCCGAACTGGCCGAAGGCGGTGACCCGGGTGAGGACGAGCCGCGGGTTGGCGGCGGACAGCTCCGCCCATCCCAGGTCCCACTTCTCCAGGGTGCCCGGGCGGAAGTTCTCGATCAGTACGTCGGCGGTGGCGGCGAGCCGCAGCAGGGTCGCGCGGCCGCCGGGCCTGGACAGGTCGAGGGTGACGGCGCGCTTGTTGCGGCCGAGCACCTTCCACCAGAGGCCGACGCCGTCCCTGGCCGGGCCGTGCCCTCGGGACGGGTCGGGCCGGCGCGGGTGCTCCACCTTGATCACCTCGGCGCCGTAGTCGCCGAGCAGGGTGGCGGCCATGGGCCCGGCGAAGAGGGTGGCCAGGTCCAGGACCCGCAGGCCGGCCAGGGGCTGTGGGTCGTTCACGGGCGGGTGCGTGGCGGTCGTCGTCATGCGGTGTACTGCGCCTCGATCTGCTGGCGGTACGGCATCGACGCCGTGGCCCCCGCCCGCTGCACGGACAGGGCGGCCGCGGCGGCGGCCCAGGACAGTGCCTCGCGCACCGGTTTCTCCTCGGCGAGGGCCACGGCGAGCGCGCCGACGAAGGTGTCGCCGGCCCCCGTGGAGTCCACCGCCTGCACCCGCGGGGCGGGCACCACCAGCGGCTCGGTGCCGCGGGCCAGGTACAGGCTGCCGGTGGCGCCTAGGGTGACCACGACCTCCGGGACCAGGTCGAGCAGGGCGGCGGCCGCCTCCCGCGGGTCGGTCCGGCCGGTGAGGGTGACCGCCTCGTACTCGTTGGGGACCAGCAGGTCGGTGGCGGCGAGGAGTTCGGGCGCCAGCGGCTGGGCGGGGGCGGGGGTGAGGATCGTGCGGACCCCGTGCCGGCGGGCCGCCGCCGCGCCCGCGATGACCGCGGCCTGCGGGATCTCCAGCTGGAGCAGCAGGGCGTCGGCGGTGGCGATCACGCCCTCGTCGCCGGGCGACAGGTGGTCCACGGTGCCGTTCGCGCCCGGGACGACGACGATGGAGTTGCCGCCCTCGTCGTCCACCACGATGTGGGCGGTGCCGGAAGGGCCCTCGACCGTGCGCAGGAAGTCGGTGTCCACCCCCGAGTGTTCGAGGGTGTCGCGCAGCCGCACGCCGAAGCCGTCGTTGCCGACTGCGCCGATCATCGACACCGTGGCGCCGGCCCGGGCCGCGGCGATCGCCTGGTTCGCGCCCTTGCCGCCGGGGATGGTGCGGAACTGCCGTCCCGTCACCGTCTCGCCGCGCTGCGGGGCCTTGTCGACGTAGGCGACGAGATCCATGTTCATGCTGCCGAGGACCGCGATGTGGGTCATGAGCGGGTCGCCTCCAGGTGTGTGAGGTGGGCGAGGGTGTCGAAGCCGGTGCCGTCGAAGTCGGCGACCGAGGTGGCGAGCCGGTTCTTCAGCGGGGTCCGCCAGCGGTCCGGGAGCGCGCCCGGGTCCCCGGCCAGGAGTCCGGCGACGCTGCCTGCGGTGGCCCCGTTGGAGTCGGTGTCCCAGCCGCCGGAGACGGCGCGGCAGACGGAACCGGTGAAGTCGCCGTCCGCGTGGGCGAGGGCGGCGGCGATCAGGGCGGTGTTGGGCACGGCGTGGACCCAGTGGTGGGTGGCGGCGTGACGGGCGTGCAGGGCGTCGACGACGTCGTCGAAGTCCCGGTGCTGCGCGGCCAGGTCGAGGGCCTCGTCGACCGCCCGAGCCAGCCGGGAGCCGGCCGGGACCACCGCGCGTCCGGTGCGCAGACAGGCGTGGACGTCGGGGGCCCCGCCGGCCGCGGCGGCCAGCGTGGCGGCCGTGAACATCGCCGCGTACACGCCGTTGGCGGTGTGCGTGAGGACGGCGTCCCGGTGGGCCTGCTCGGCGGCGGCCGCGGCGTCGCCGGGGTTGGTCCAGCCGTGCACGTCGGCGCGGATCAGCGCGCCGATCCACTCGCGGAACGGGTTGCGGTGGCGGGCGGTGAGCGGAGGTTCGATGCCGCTGAGGAGGTTGCGGAAGGCGACGCGTTCGGCCGTGAAGGCGCGGCCCGGCGGCAGTTCGTCCAGCCAGAGCCCGGCCACGTCCGCGGTGGTGAAGGCCCGCCCGTGGCGCTGGAGCAGGAGCAGGTTGAGCAACGGGTAGTTGAGGTCGTCGTCCTCGGGCATGCCGTCGATGTTCTCGGCGAGCGAGGTACCGGCGGAGCGGCGGTTCCACGGATGGGCGGCGAGCAGTTCCCCCGGGACGCCCCGCGCGGTGAACCAGGTGCTCAGCGGCCAGTTGCCGGTGGACCGGGCCAGGGCGCGGATGGCCTCCAGGGGCAGCTTCTCCACGGGTTTGCCGAGCAGGCAGCCGGCGGCCCGGCCCAGCCACGACGCCTCCAGGGCCGGCGGGGCGGTGGCCGCTCGGGCCGGGGGCCGCGGGGGCCACTCGGGGCACCGGGCCCTGATCCGCTCCAGGTCGGTCGGCTCGTCCTCGGCCAGCGCGCTGGGCAGATCGGCGAGTTCGTCCAGGAGGTCCTCGGCGAGCAGCCGCAGGTAGCGCGAGGCCCGCTGCGGGGAGGCCCCGGCCCGCTCCGGCGCGTCCAGGCCGCCGGCCGCGCGCCACCTGGCCTCGATCCTGGACGGTTCCCGGCCGTCCAGGCGGGCCTGGCGCAGCTCGTGGCCCACCAGGTCCTCCGGCTGCACCCAGGTCAGTCGGAGCATGCCGCGCCTCCCAGTTCCGTGAAGGCCCGCTCGTGCGCCCGGCGGTGGTCCACGTCCCGGGCGAAGATCTCCCGGGCGACCCCGGTGAGGGTGCGGGCGGGTTCCCACAGGTCGAGGCGGCTGGCCTCGGCCACCGTCTTGGACCACTCCTCGGGGACCGGCGCGCCCAGGGCGCCGGCGAGGGCGCCCGCCATCGTGGCGGTCGAGTCGCAGTCGCGGCCGTAGTTGACCGAGCCCAGGACCGCCTGCCGGAAGTCGCCGCCGGAGACCAGCAGCATCCCCAGGGCGACGGGAAGTTCCTCGATGGAGTGCAGCCGGGAGGGGCGGCGGGCGCCGAGCGAGGGGGCGCGGTAGTCGGGGCCGACCGTGTCGTAGGGGGCCACCGCCTCCCGCAGCGGGACCAGGGCCGACTCGAAGTCGCCGTGTGCGCGGGCCGCCTCGCATACCTTCTCGATCGCCGCGCGGGTGCCGTCCTTCGCCAGGCACAGGCAGGCGGACACCACCGAGTCCGGGGTCGCGCCCGGTGTGGCGGCGGCGGCGACCGCAGCGGCGAACACCCCGGCGGCCTCCCTGCCGTACGACGACTGGTGCGCGCCCGCGACGTCCAGCGCCTCGGCGTACGCCCGGGCCGGGTCGGCCGCGTTGACCAGGCCGACGGGGGCCATGTACATCGCGGCCCCGCAGTTGACGATGTTGCCGACGCCCGCCTCCCGTGGGTCGGCGTGGCCGTACGCCAGCCGCGCCACGAGCCATTTCTCGGCGAGGAACAGGCGCTGGAGCGGCAGCGCCTCCGCCTCCAGCTCGGGGATCCAGCGCGGGTTCGTCATCAGGTCGGGGACCAGGTGGTCGGCGATCGCGTACGCGTCGAGGTGGTCGCGGACGCGGGCGTAGACCCGGACCAGCGCGTGGGTCATCAGGGTGTCGTCGGTGACGTGGCCGTCGCCCTTGTGGTACGGGGCGATCGGGCGGGCGGTGCGCCAGTCGTCGCCGTGCCAGGGGCCCACGACGCCGTGCACGCGGCCGCCGTGGCGGTCGGTGATCTGGTCGGGGGAGTATCCCTCGACGGGGCCGCCCAGCGCGTCCCCGACGGCGGCCCCGACCAGCGCCGCGGTGATCCGCTCGTCGAGACCGCTCTGCCGCGGCGGGCACGGAACGCTGCTTTCTGCTCCTTTGGGCGTCATGCCCCGAATCATCCCTCCGGTCGGGCCGGGTGCGCGGTTTCCAGGAGTCCGGCGAGTTCCACCAGGTCGGTGCCGGTGAGGCGGGGCAGGGCGCAGCCGGACAGGGTGCGGCAGGCGTCCCGCCAGCTGTCGGGGACGGCCGCGCCGCCGCCCAGGGCACCGGTGAGCGCCCCGGCGAGGGCGGGCGCGGAGTCGGCGACCCGGGACAGGCAGGCGGCGGCGGGCACGGCCTCGGCGATGCGGCCGCGGGCGGCGGTGGCCAGGGCGAGGGCCACCGGGACGGTCTCGGCGGCGGCGATGCCGTAGCTGTAGACGTGGTCGACGATCTGGTGCTCCAGCAGGGGGATCAGCGCGAAGGCCGACTCGCTGTCGGCGGCCAGGGCGAGGGCGTGCCGGGCGTTGCGGCCGATCTCCGTCCCCGCCGGGAGCTCGTCGAGCGCGGCCGTCACGCAGGTTTTGGTGTCCGCGCCGACGAGGGCCTGGGCCAGGGCCGCCGCCATCGCCCGGGCGCCGTGCACGCCGTCGCCGTCCTGGGTGTAGCGGGCGTCGAACTCGGCGAGGTCGGCGGCCCGGCGGGGGTCCCCGGGGTGGGCCACCGCGAGGACGCAGGCGCGGACGCAGGCGGCGTCGTCGAAGTAGTGCGGGTTGTCGTGGCCGGTGGCGGGCGGGCGCAGACCGGCGGCGAGGTTGCCGAGGCCGGCGCGTACGGAGATGCGGGCCCGCAGCGGGAGCACGGCCGACTCGACCTCGGGGGCGCGGTCCGCCGCCGCGGCGACCTCGGCGGCGACGGCGGTCCAGGTGAGGTCGATCGCGGCGCGCATCCGGCGGTCCCGGCCGAGGTCGCCGAGCACGTCGTCGTCACCGGCCCGCAGCACCGCCTCGGCGGCGAACGCCGCCCACTCGGCGTCGTCGGAGGGGCCGAGGCGCAGCGGCTCCGGGGGCTGGTTGAGCGCGATCGGCACCGGGAGGGTGGTCGTCGCGTTCTGCTCGGCGAACGTGTCCAGCTCCCGGGTGAGCCGCCGGGTCCACTCGGGCATCCGCGCCGCCCGGTGCCGCGCGGCGGGCCACCCGGCGGCGTCCCCCGCGGCGAGCCCGACCAGCAGCCCCTCGACCCGCCGCGTCACGACCGCCCCCCGCTGCCCACACCCCCGGAGTCCCCCACCTTCACGAGAGGCCCCGCCCGACGGCCAGGTTCCTGCTTCTCGGCGAGGCCGGCTTCCGAGGGGGTGAGTGCGGTCGGGGGTTGGGCGGAGGGGAGGGGGCTCGGGTCGGGCTCGACGGAGCGGGCGCCGGGGTGGGAGGTGGTGAGCGGTTGCGGTGGCTGGGCGGCCTGGGCGGTGGCGGTGGGATGCAGGGGCGGCTCGGGCGGTGGGGCGGCAGCGGGCAGAGGTGCCGGACGTCCGGCCGGCTGGGCGGCGGTGGGGAGGGGCATGGGTGGTTCAGCCGGTTCAGCCGGTGCAACGGCCGGGGCGGGGCCCGGTGGGACGAGGGGCTGAGTGGTGGTGAGCGGTTGCTGTGGCCCGGCGGGCTGGGCGGCGGTGAGAAGGGGCGTAGGGGGCTCGGCCGGCGAGGAGGCGGCGCGCAGAGCTGCCGGGTCTTCAGGCGCCTGGGCGGAGGGGAGGGGTGCTGGTGACCCGGCCGGCTCTACGGCGGGCGCCGGTGGGGCGAGGGGCTGGGACGTGGTGAGCGGTTGCTGGGGCTCGGCGACCTGGGCGGCAGCGGCGGCGGGAGCCAGGGGCGACTCGGCCGACGCGGCGGCAGCGGGCAGGGATGCCGGGTCCTCGGGCGTTTGGGCGGCGGGCAGGGGAAGGGGTGGCTCAGCCGGCTCGACGGCGGGGAGCGGTGCAAGGGGTTCCGCCGGCCGGGAAGTGGTCGTGGGGATCGGTGTCGCCGGGCGGGCGGTGGTGAGCAGGTGGCGGACCGGCTCCGGGAGGAGGTCCGGGGTCGTCACCGCGGAGCCCCACTTGCCGCCCTCCTCCGGGACGAGGAGTTCCGCGATGTCCAGGACGTGGTGGCCGGCCATGGACGGCAGGCAGCGGCCGCGCGCCGGGCCGATCGCCGCCGCCCAGGACGAGGGGATCGCCGAGACGCCCCGGGTCGCGCCGGCCAGGGCGCCCGCCACCGCGGCCGTCGTGTCCGCGTCGCGGCCCATGTTGACCGCCGTCAGGACCGCTTCCCGGAAGTCCCCGTCGGCCGCCGCGTACGCGCCGAAGGCGAGGGCGACCGCCTCGGGGGCCAGATCGGTCCAGGGGTAGCCGCCGATGACCACCGCGGAGCGGACCGCGCGTTCGCCGCGGTGGGCCACGGTCACCGCGCGCCGCAGCGAGCGGGCCGTCCAGGAGTCGTCGGGGACGACCGCGAGCGCCGAGGCGATCACCACCGCGGGCGAGGCACCCGCCATCGCCGCCGCCACCCCGGCCGCTACCGCCTGGCCGCCGTAGATGCCCTCGCCCTCGTGGCTGACCGCGCCGTCGATCGCCACCAGCCGGGCCGCCTCCCCGGGGCGCCCGGCGGCGAAGACCCCGAAGGGCGCCGCCCGCATGGCGAGGCCGTCGCTCCAGGCATGCCGGTGCTGTGCGGAGATGGGGGCCGCGAGACCGCGGCGGAGGTTCTCCAGCGTGCCCCGCTCGCTGAAGCCCGCCCCGCGGAAGGGGCCCTCGGCGCGGTCGGCGATCCACTGGTGCCAGGCACCCTCGACGTGCGCCGGGGTCAGCGCCGAGCCGTGCCGGGCCAGCAGCAGCCCCGAGAAGATGGCGTACTCGGTGTCGTCCGTGCCGCACGGCCGCTCGCTGACGTACCCGGTGATCCGGCCCCAGCGGCCGCGGATCTCGGAGGGCTTGAGGTTCTCCGCGGGCGCCCCGAGCGCGTCGCCGACGGCCAGCCCGAGCAGCGCGCCGCGGGCCCGCTCGCGCAGGGGGACGGCGTCCGCGGGCGCCGGGCCCGGGGGAGTGCGGGCGATCGATGCCATGGGCGGCCTCTCCTTCGCGGCGCCACGAGGGCCACGGGGACCTCTGACGGACGGACCTCTGGCGGTTGTCTCCGGTTGTCTCCCCCGGATGTCTCCCCCCGGCAGGGGCGGCCGTGAGCCTGAAGGCCATCCGTGTCACCCGGTCGGCATCTGAGCATGATCGTTCTCGCATGAGCAAGAACAGGTAAAACCGCAGGTTAGCCCAGCCTTTCCTTGCTGGCGGCGAAGAAATTATCGGCGTACATTCGGTTTTGTCGAAAAGTAGAACTCATCCAAAGTTAGCTTTGGCTAAGCTTCCTGGGGGACCCCGCATGGCGATCATCGAGACCGAGGCGGCGCTGCACGAGGCGCACCGCGACAACCACACGCACCGGGACGTGAACGGCGGCTGGCTGCGCCCCGCCGTCTTCGGCGCGATGGACGGCCTGGTCTCCAACCTCGCCCTGATGACCGGCGTCGCGGGCGGTTCCGTGGGCCACCAGACCATCGTCATCACCGGCCTCGCGGGCCTGGCCGCCGGCGCCTTCTCCATGGCGGCCGGCGAGTACACCTCCGTCGCCTCGCAGCGCGAACTCGTCGAGGCCGAGCTGGACGTCGAGCGGCGCGAGCTGCGCAAGCACCCGCAGGACGAGGAGGACGAGCTGGCGGCGCTCTACGTGGCCCGCGGGGTGGAGCCCGCACTGGCCCGGGAGGTCGCCCGGCAGCTCTCGAAGGACCCCGAGCAGGCGCTGGAGATCCACGCCCGCGAGGAGCTGGGCATCGACCCCGGCGACCTGCCGTCGCCGCTGGTCGCCGCCGTGTCCTCGTTCGGCTCCTTCGCGCTCGGCGCCCTGCTGCCCCTCCTGCCGTACCTGCTGGGCGCGAACGCCCTGTGGCCGGCCGTGCTCCTCGCGCTCGCCGGGCTGTTCGGCTGCGGCGCCGTGGTGGCCAAGGTGACCGCCCGCTCCTGGTGGTACAGCGGCCTCAGGCAGCTCGCTCTGGGTGGCGCAGCGGCCGGTGTGACGTACGCCCTGGGTACTCTGTTCGGGACGGCCGTAGGATAGGG
The DNA here is from genome assembly GCF_033792105.1 of Streptomyces sp. WI03-4A. Classification (NCBI taxonomy): domain Bacteria; kingdom Bacillati; phylum Actinomycetota; class Actinomycetes; order Kitasatosporales; family Streptomycetaceae; genus Streptomyces; species Streptomyces sp. WI03-4A. Next base: position 65,991 of record NZ_JARAUO010000021.1, on the reverse strand, counting down.
CCGTAGGGACTTATGCGTCGGACCGCATAAGTACCCGTTACTCGCTGGTTTCGAAGGCATGACCACGGGGCATGAGCCGTAAGCGCTGTGGGCAAAGACGCCTGCGGCGCACTCGCGGGATGAGTGAAGGCGCTCCTCCCCCTCAAGGCCGATGGACGCGGATCCGACCGATCCCGTCCCCCCGGCCCCCACACACTTCCGCCGCCCGTGCGCGGCACCCGCCGCGACCCCGCGGCACCCCGGCCGTACCCGGCGCCGTCCGCATGCTGGAACGGAGTATCCGGTTCCCGAGAACCGCTCCATCATGTAACCTGCACGAAATTTTGCACTCCACCGCAGAGGGCCAACGTCGTCCCTCGGCACTTGCACATGCCAGATGACGACGACGGGAGAGCCGATGCGTACGCCGCGCCAGCCGTCCCAGCACTCCGTGAATGGCCAGAACTGGTCGTTCATGGATGCTCGCCCTGCTGCCCAGGGTATGTACGACCCCCGCAACGAACGCGACGCCTGTGGCGTCGGTTTCGTCGCCACTCTTACCGGCGAGGCGTCCCACACGCTGGTCGAGCAGGCACTCACCGTGCTGCGCAACCTGGAGCACCGCGGCGCCACCGGCTCCGAGCCCGACTCCGGCGACGGCGCGGGCATCCTCTCCCAGGTTCCCGACGCCTTCTTCCGTGAGGTGACCGGTTTCGACCTCCCCGCCGCAGGTGGCTACGCGGTAGGCATCGCGTTCCTCCCGGAGGACGGCGCCGACGCCGCCGTCTCGAAGATCGAGACGATCGCGGCCGAGGAGGACCTCACCGTCCTCGGCTGGCGCGAGGTCCCGGTCGCCCCCGAGCTGCTCGGCGTCACCGCCCGGTCCACCATGCCGGTCTTCCGCCAGATCTTCGTGACCGCCGCCGGGAGCGAGGGCATCGCGCTCGACCGCAGGGCCTTCGTGCTGCGCAAGCGCGCCGAGCGGGAGGCCGGTGTCTACTTCCCGTCCCTGTCCGCCCGCACGATCGTCTACAAGGGCATGCTGACCACCGGCCAGCTCGAGCCCTTCTTCCCGGACCTGTCCGACCGCCGCTTCGCCTCCGCGATCGCGCTCGTGCACTCCCGGTTCTCCACGAACACCTTCCCGTCGTGGCCGCTCGCGCACCCGTACCGCTTCGTCGCCCACAACGGTGAGATCAACACCGTCAAGGGCAACCGCAACTGGATGCGCGCCCGCGAGTCCCAGCTCGCCTCCGACCTGTTCGGCCCGGACGAGAAGGCGATCGAGCGCATCTTCCCCGTGTGCACGCCGGACGCCTCCGACTCGGCGTCCTTCGACGAGGTGCTCGAGCTGCTGCACCTCGGCGGCCGCTCGCTCCCGCACTCCGTGCTGATGATGATCCCGGAGGCGTGGGAGAACCACGACTCCATGGACCCGGCCCGGCGCGCCTTCTACCAGTTCCACTCCACGATGATGGAGCCCTGGGACGGCCCGGCCTGCGTCACCTTCACCGACGGCACCCAGGTCGGCGCCGTGCTCGACCGTAACGGCCTGCGCCCCGGCCGCTACTGGGTCACCGACGAGGGCCTCGTCGTCCTCGGCTCCGAGGTCGGCGTCCTCGACATCGACCCGGCCAAGGTCGTCCGCAAGGGCCGCCTGCAGCCCGGCCGCATGTTCCTCGTCGACACCGCCGAGCACCGCATCATCGAGGACGACGAGATCAAGGCGTCCCTCGCCGCCGAGCGGCCGTACGCCGAGTGGCTGGAGGCCGGCGAGATCGAGCTGGGCGACCTGCCCGAGCGCGAGCACATCGTCCACACCCACGCCTCAGTCACCCGCCGCCAGCAGACCTTCGGCTACACCGAGGAGGAGCTGCGCATCCTCCTCGCTCCGATGGCCCGCACCGCCGCCGAGCCGATCGGCTCCATGGGCACGGACTCGCCCATCGCGGCCCTGTCCGAGCGCCCGCGGTTGCTCTTCGACTACTTCACCCAGCTGTTCGCGCAGGTCACCAACCCGCCGCTGGACGCGATCCGGGAGGAGCTGGTCACCTCCCTGCGCTCGTCGCTCGGCCCGGAGGGCAACCTGCTGGAGCCGACGGCCGCCTCCTGCCGCTCGGTCACCCTGCCCTTCCCGGTCATCGACAACGACGAGCTGGCCAAGCTCATCCACATCAACGCCGACGGCGACATGCCCGGCTTCAAGGCCGCGACGCTCTCCGGCCTGTTCCGGGTCTCCGGCGGCGGCGACTCGCTGGCCGCGCGCATCGAGGAGATCTGCGCCGAGGCCGACGCGGCCATCGACAACGGCGCCCGCCTGATCGTCCTGTCGGACCGCCACTCGGACGCCGAGCACGCGCCGATCCCGTCGCTGCTGCTCACCGCGGCCGTCCACCACCACCTCATCCGCACCAAGCAGCGCACCCACGTGGGCCTGCTGGTCGAGGCCGGCGACGTCCGCGAGGTCCACCACGTCGCGCTGCTCATCGGCTTCGGCGCCGCCGCGGTCAACCCGTACCTGGCGATGGAGTCCGTCGAGGACCTGCTGCGCGCGGGCACCTTCATCGACGGCGTCGAGCCCGAGCAGGCCATCCGCAACCTGATCCACGCCCTCGGCAAGGGCGTCCTGAAGGTCATGTCCAAGATGGGCATCTCCACCGTCGCCTCCTACCGCGGCGCCCAGGTCTTCGAGGCCGTCGGCCTGGACGACGCGTTCGTGGAGAAGTACTTCAACGGCACCGCCACCAAGATCGGCGGCGTCGGCATCGACGTCATCGCCAAGGAAGTCGCCGCCCGCCACGCCAAGGCCTACCCGGCCTCCGGTATCGCTCCCGCGCACCGCGCGCTGGAGATCGGCGGCGAGTACCAGTGGCGCCGCGAGGGCGAGCCGCACCTGTTCGACCCGGACACGGTCTTCCGCCTCCAGCACTCCACGCGCTCCGGCCGCTACGACATCTTCAAGAAGTACACCGAGCGGGTGAACGAGCAGTCCGAGCGCCTGATGACGCTGCGCGGCCTGTTCGGCTTCAAGTCGGACCGGCAGCCGATCCCCGTCGACGAGGTCGAGCCGGTCTCCGAGATCGTCAAGCGGTTCTCCACCGGCGCCATGTCGTACGGCTCCATCTCCAAGGAGGCGCACGAGACCCTCGCCATCGCCATGAACCAGCTGGGCGGCAAGTCCAACACCGGTGAGGGCGGCGAGGACCCGGAGCGCCTGTACGACCCGGCGCGCCGCTCCGCGATCAAGCAGGTCGCCTCCGGCCGCTTCGGCGTGACCTCCGAGTACCTGGTCAACGCGGACGACATCCAGATCAAGATGGCCCAGGGCGCCAAGCCCGGCGAGGGCGGCCAGCTGCCCGGCCACAAGGTCTACCCGTGGGTCGCCAAGACGCGTCACTCGACGCCGGGCGTGGGCCTCATCTCCCCGCCGCCGCACCACGACATCTACTCCATCGAGGATCTGGCCCAGCTGATCCACGACCTCAAGAACGCCAACCCGCAGGCCCGCATCCACGTGAAGCTGGTCTCCGAGGTCGGCGTCGGCACGGTCGCGGCCGGTGTGTCCAAGGCGCACGCGGACGTCGTCCTCATCTCGGGTCACGACGGTGGCACCGGCGCCTCCCCGCTGACCTCCCTGAAGCACGCGGGCGGCCCCTGGGAGCTCGGCCTCGCCGAGACCCAGCAGACCCTGCTGCTCAACGGCCTGCGCGACCGCATCGTGGTGCAGACCGACGGCCAGCTGAAGACCGGCCGCGACGTCGTCATCGCCGCGCTGCTCGGCGCCGAGGAGTTCGGTTTCGCGACCGCCCCGCTCGTCGTCTCCGGCTGCATCATGATGCGCGTCTGCCACCTGGACACCTGCCCGGTCGGCATCGCCACCCAGAACCCGACGCTGCGCGAACGGTTCACCGGCAAGGCCGAGTACGTGGTGAACTTCTTCAAGTTCATCGCCGAGGAGGTCCGCGAGATCCTCGCGGAGCTGGGCTTCCGCTCCATCGAGGAGGCCGTCGGCCACGCGGAGACGCTCGACGTCACCCGTGCCGTCGACCACTGGAAGGCGCAGGGCCTGGACCTGGAGCCGCTGTTCCACGTGCCGTCGCTGCCCGACGGCGCCGTCCGCCACCAGCTGATCGAGCAGGACCACGGCCTGGAGAAGGCCCTGGACAACGAGCTGATCAAGCTGGCCGCCGACGCCCTGGCCGCCTCCGACGCCACCGAGGCCCAGCCGGTACGCGCCCAGGTCGCCATCCGCAACATCAACCGCACGGTCGGCACCATGCTCGGCCACGAGGTGACGAAGAAGTTCGGCGGCGCGGGCCTGCCCGACGACACCGTCGACATCACCTTCATCGGCTCGGCCGGCCAGTCCTTCGGCGCGTTCCTGCCGCGCGGTGTCACGCTGCGCCTGGAGGGCGACGCCAACGACTACGTCGGCAAGGGCCTGTCCGGCGGCCGGATCGTCGTCCGCCCGGACCGGGCCGCCGACCACCTCGCCGAGTACTCGACCATCGCCGGCAACACCATCGGCTACGGCGCCACCGGCGGCGAGCTGTTCCTGCGCGGCCGTACCGGTGAGCGGTTCTGCGTCCGCAACTCCGGCGCGCTGGTCGTCTCCGAGGGCGTGGGCGACCACGGCTGCGAGTACATGACCGGCGGTCGCGCGGTGGTCCTCGGCGAGACCGGCCGCAACTTCGCGGCGGGCATGTCCGGTGGCATCGCGTACGTCATCGACCTGGACCGCGACAACGTCAACGCCGGCAACGTCGGGGCCGTCGAGGCGCTGGACGACGCCGACCGGCAGTGGCTGCACGACGTGGTGCGCCGGCACGCCGAGGAGACCGGCTCGACCGTGGCCGGGAAGCTGCTCGCCGACTGGGACGCGGCCGTGCAGCGGTTCAGCAAGATCATCCCCAGCACGTACAAGGCAGTGCTCGCCGCCAAGGACGCCGCCGAGCGAGCCGGTCTCACCGAGACCGAGATCACCGAGAAGATGATGGAGGCGGCGATCAATGGCTGACCCGAAGGGCTTCCTGAACCACGGCCGTGAGGTCGCCAAGTCCCGCCCCGTCGAGCAGCGCGTCAAGGACTGGAACGAGGTCTACGTCCCCGGCTCCCTGCTGCCGATCATCAGCAAGCAGGCCAGCCGCTGCATGGACTGCGGCATCCCGTTCTGCCACAACGGCTGTCCGCTGGGGAACCTGATCCCGGAGTGGAACGACTACGCCTACCGCGAGGACTGGGCCGCGGCCCAGGAGCGCCTGCACGCGACCAACAACTTCCCGGAGTTCACCGGTCGCCTCTGCCCGGCCCCCTGCGAGTCCGCGTGCGTGCTGGGCATCAACCAGGCGCCGGTCACCATCAAGAACGTCGAGGTCTCGATCATCGACAAGGCGTGGGAGACCGGGGACGTCGCCCCGCAGGCGCCCGAGCGCCTGTCGGGCAAGACGGTCGCGGTCGTCGGCTCGGGCCCGGCGGGCCTGGCCGCCGCCCAGCAGCTCACCCGGGCCGGCCACACCGTCGCCGTCTACGAGCGCGCGGACCGCGTCGGAGGTCTCCTCCGGTACGGCATCCCCGAGTTCAAGATGGAGAAGCGGCACATCAACCGCCGTATCGAGCAGATGCGCGCGGAGGGCACCCGCTTCCGCACCGGCATCGAGATCGGCCGCGACCTGAAGGCGACGGACCTGAAGAAGCGGTACGACGCCGTGGTCCTGGCCGTCGGCGCCACGACCGCCCGCGACCTGCCGGTCCCCGGCCGCGAACTCAAGGGCATCTACCAGGCGATGGAGTACCTGCCCCTGGCCAACAAGGTCCAGGAGGGCGACTACGTCACCACCCCGATCTCGGCCGAGGGCAAGCACGTCGTCGTCATCGGCGGCGGTGACACCGGCGCCGACTGCGTGGGCACCGCCCACCGCCAGGGCGCGGCCTCGGTCACCCAGCTGGAGATCATGCCCCGTCCGAACGACGAGCGGCACCCGACGAACCAGCCGTGGCCGACCTTCCCGATGCTCTACAAGGTCACCTCGGCGCACGAGGAGGGCGGCGAGCGGGTCTACTCCGTCTCCACCACCCACTTCGAGGGCGACGAGGACGGCAACGTCCAGTGGCTGCACCTGAGCGAGGTCGAGTTCGTCGACGGCAGGCTGACCTCGAAGCCGGGCACGGAGCGCAAGATCCCCGCCCAGCTGGTCACCCTCGCCATGGGCTTCACCGGCACCGACCGCGAGAACGGTCTCGTGGAGCAGTTCGGTCTCGACCTCGACGAGCGCGGCAACATCGCCCGCGACGCCGACTTCCAGACCAACGTGCCCGGCGTGTTCGTCGCCGGCGACGCCGGCCGCGGCCAGTCGCTGATCGTCTGGGCGATCGCCGAGGGCCGTTCCGCGGCCCGCGGTACGGACCGCTTCCTGACCGGGGCCAGCGAGCTGCCGGCCCCGATCCGCCCGACGGACCGCGCCCTCGCGGTCTGACGGGCCCCGCGAAACGTTACGTACAACGGCGTACGGAACAAGGACGACGCCTGCCCACCATGTCCCCGACCGGACGGCTGGGCAGGCGTCGTCGCACGTCCGGACACCGCCCCGGCTAGGGCACCTTGTACGTCTCCCCGTACACGCGCCACTCCAGCGGCGTGTCGAGGCCGAGGTTGCCGTCGTACAGGAACTCCCGAAGCCGTCCCGGCCGGTGCCGGGGCCGTGGAAGACCATCGCGTCGTGGTACACGAACCGGCCCAGCGTGCCCAGGCCGTCGAGCTTGGCGAGGCGGACGGCCGGGTCGAAGCAGGCGTGGTCGCGCTCCGTCCTCTGGGCCTCGCGGAAGGCCGGCCGCTTCGCCTCGGACTTCCAGGCCGCGGTGAAACCCGGGTCGAGGCCCCGGTGGGAGTCGGTGCCGTCGACCTCGCGCAGGTTCGGCAGGTACCTCGCCGGGCCGTTGCCCGGATGCGCCTTCGAGTAGCGCTCGACCAGGGTCAGCGGGTCGTGGGTGCCGGAGCAGAAGCCGATGATGCCGGCGGTGTAGCCCTGCCCGTCACCGAGGTCCTCGATGTAGCCGTAGGCGCTGGGCCAGTCCAGCGTGGAGTTCTCCGCGCTCGCCACGATCCGCTGCGCCAGCTCCTTTTTCGCGGGCGCGGCGAGCCCGGGCGGGGCGTCGGCGACGACCTCGGCGTCCGCCGCACGCTCCGACTCGGCGCGGCTCTTGGCCTTCTGGCGCGCTTCCTGGGCGGCCGACACGTGCTTGCCCTCCGCCGGCTCGGACGGCCCGGGGCCGACGGCGTAGACCACCGCCGTGACGACGACCGGCACCGCGGCGAAGAGCGGCGCGCCTCACGCGGCGGCACCTCCCGTGAGGCCGGCGACCTCGACCCAGGCGAGCACGAGCAGCACCACCAGCAGCGCCACGCACACGCCGGTCTGGATCAGCGCGCGGCGGCCGTCCCGGGGCGCGTAGGCGTACGCCAGCGTCACCGCGCCGCCCGCCAGCAGTCCGCCGAGGTGGCCCTGCCAGGACGTCATCCCCGCGGAGAGCACCAGCCACAGCAGCAGACCGGTCATGTAGCGGTTGACCGCCCGCATGTCGTAACCGAGGCGGCGGCCCATGATCCAGTAGGCGGCGCCGAGCCCGAAGATGGCGCCGGAGGCGCCCACGCCCAGGACGTCCGGGGCGATGAGCAGCTGCAGGACGGAGCCGCCCAGGGCCGACAGCAGGTAGAGGGCGAGGTAGCGGGCCCGGCCCAGCTGCGTCTCCACCACCCGGCCGACCGTCCACAGCGAGGCCATGTTCATCACGATGTGCAGGACGCCGATGCCCTCGGACGGCGGCATGTGCAGGAAGGCGCCGGTCAGCAGCCGCTCCCACTCGCCGCCCACGAGGCCCTCGGCGCGCACGGAGGAGTCGTACGGGTACTGCCAGAGGTAGTGCGCGCCGTCCGTGCCCCTGAGCCCGGCCCCCAGCATCCCGAACCGGTCCACGATCGACGGGCGCGCCAGCTCGGCCAGGTAGGCGAGCACGTTGAGCCCGATGAGGACGTACGTCACCAGCGGCACCGCGCTGATCCGGCCGCCGAAGGCCGTGCGCGCCTGCCGGACCGACCGCGCGCCCTCCTTCACGCACTCCACGCACTGGTGGCCGACGGCGGCCTCGCGCATGCACGACGGGCAGATGTGACGGTCGCAGCGGGTGCAGCGGACGTGCGACTCCACCTTGGGGTGACGAAAGCACGTGGTGACGGCGGACTCGGCGGTCACGGCCGGCTCCTCTGAGAATGATCGGACAGGGGCGAGCCGGTGGGGACGGCGCCGAACAAAATAGCCAACGCCGGATGCGGGAGTGACGGCAGGGGCCGATGATCACGGGCTCAGCCCCCATATCGACCATTCAGCCCGGCTCAGCCGTCGTCCGCGTCCCCGAGGACGGCCTCCCTGCACTCCTCCGGCGTGCCCCAAGCGGTGCGCAGCGCACGGGCCTTGGTCAGCCACAGGGACAGGTCGTACTCCGCCGTGTACCCGATCGCGCCGTGCAGCTGGAGCGCGGTGCGGGCCGTGATGTACGCCGCCTCGCACGCCTTCAGCTTGGCGGCGGCCACGTCCGCCGGGCGCAGCGACAGCGCCGCCCCGAACACCAACGGCCGGGCGAACTCCAGGGCGATCACGGCGTCGGCCAGGCGGTGCTTGACCGCCTGGAAGGATCCGACCGGGACCCCGAACTGCGTGCGCCGGCGCACGTACGCGACCGTCCGGTCGAGCAGGGCGAGGCCGACCCCCAGGGCCTGGGCGGCGGTCGCGAGGCGCGCCCAGGCCAGTGCGCGGGCCCACGGCGGATCGGGGTCCAGCAGCTCGCCGCCGGGCGCCAGCGGGGTCAGCCTGCGGGCCGGGTCCAGGGAGGGGCGGACCGGCCCGGGACCCGGCGAAAGCACCAACCCCCCGGCCGTCGCGGCGAGATGGAGCGTGGCCGCGTCGCCGTCGAGCGCGGGTCCGCCGGGTGCCGCCACGGTCGCCACCGTCCCGCCCGCCGCGAGCCCGGGCAGGAACCGCCGGGCCGCTGCTCCCTCGCCGAGCAGCACGGCCGCCGCGACCGTCTCCACCAGCGGCCCGGGCACCGCGCACCGGCCCAGCTCCACGAAGGCGACGGCCAGTTCCACCGGATGCGGGCCCAGCCCCCCGTACTCCTCCGGCACCGCCAGCGCGAACACCCCCGTGTCCGCGATTCGCCGCCACAGCGCGCGCCCGCGCGCGTGCTCACCGCGACTCCACTGCCGTACCACCGCCGGGGTGTCCGCCGCCGCCAGCATCGCGCGCAGCGAGTCGGCGAACGCGCGCTGCTCGGTGTCCAGGAGGAAACGCATCAGCGGCGTCCCTTCGGCAGGCCGAGCAGCCGCTCGGCGACGATGTCCCGCTGGATCTCGTTGGTGCCCGCGTAGATGGGCCCGGCCAGGGCGAAGACGTAGCCCTCCGCCCAGGCGGTGTCCGCCGACTCACCCCCGGCGCCGAGGAGATCGAGCGCCGTCTCGTGCAGCGCCAGGTCGTACTCGGACCAGAAGACCTTGTTCAGGCTGGACTCCGGGCCGAGCGAGGCGCCCTCCAGGAAGCGGCAGGCGGCCGCGTAGGTGAACAACTGGTAGGCGCGGGCGCCCACCAGGGCGTCCGCCACCCGGGCGCGTGCCTCCCGCGGGCGGCCGCCCGCCTGCCACAGCTCCCGCAGCCGGGCGGCCGAGGCCAGGAAGCGGCCGGGGGAGCGCAGGGTGAGGCCCCGCTCGTTGCCGGCCGTGGACATCGCGATCCGCCAGCCCTGGCCGGGCTCGCCGATCACGTCCTCGTCCGGCACGAAGACCTCGTCCAGGAACAGCTCCGCGAAGGCCGGCCTGCCGTCCAGGCGACCGATCGGGCGGACCGTGACGCCGGGGGCCCGCAGGTCGAACATCAGGTACGTCAGGCCCTGGTGCGGTCGCGCGGCGCCCGGGTCGCTGCGGAACAGGCCGAAGGCCCGGTCGGCGAAGGCGGCCCGCGACGACCACGTCTTCTGGCCGCTCAGCAGCCAGCCGCCGGCCGTGCGCACCGCCCTGGAGGTGAGTGAGGCCAGGTCGGAGCCGGCCTCCGGCTCGGACCAGGCCTGCGCCCAGACCACCTCGCCCGCGGCCATCGGCGCCAGTACCCGCGCCCGCTGCTCCGCCGTGCCGTGGTCGAACAGCGTCGGCGCGAGCAGGCTGATCCCGTTCTGGCCGACCCGGCCCGGCGCGCCCGCCGCCCAGTACTCCTCCTCGAACACCAGCCAGCGCAGCAGCCCGGCGCCCCGCCCGCCGTACTCCTCGGGCCAGGAGACCACCGACCAGCGGTCCGCGGCCAGTTCCGCCTCCCAGGCGCGGTGCGCCGCGAAACCCTCGGCCGTCTCCAGGGAGGGCAGTGGGGTGCGTGGCACGTGCGCCGCGAGCCAGGCACGGGCCTCGGCGCGGAACTCGTCGTCCGCCGGAGCGTGGGTCAGGTCCACGGCCGCCGTCACCGTCCTTCCCTAACAAGTGTTTGGTAGGTTAGCGTGGGCCCATGACAGGCGTCGAGAGTCCGGCGTACGAGCCCGGCCACGGACTGCTGAAGGGCCGCACCGCCGTCATCACGGCGGCGGCCGGCGCGGGGATCGGCGGGGCGACCGCGCGCCGCTTCCTGGAGGAGGGCGCCCGGGTGCTGATCAGCGACGCGCACCCGCGCCGGCTGAAGGAGCACGAGGCCCGTTTGGTCCGGGAGTTCCCCGGCGCGGTGACCGCGACACCCTGCGACGTCACCGACGAGGCCCAGGTCCGGGCACTGTTCGAGACGGCCGCACGCGACCACGGCACCCTCGACATCGTCGTCAACAACGCGGGCCTCGGCGGCACTTCGGACCTCGTCGACATGACCGACGAGCAGTGGTGCCGCGTCCTCGACGTCACCCTGGGCGGCACCTTCCGCTGCACCCGGGCGGCCCTGCGCGCCATGCGGGACACCGGCGGCGGGGTCATCGTCAACAACGCCTCCGTCGTCGGCTGGCGCGCCCAGGCCGGACAGGCCCACTACGCCGCCGCCAAGGCCGGGGTGATGGCCCTGACCCGGTGCGCGGCACTCGAGGCGGCCGCCTACGGGGTGCGCGTCAACGCGGTCGCACCCAGCCTCGCGATGCACCCGCACCTGGTGAAGGTCACGTCCGCCGAACTCCTCGAAGAGCTGACCGCCCGTGAGGCGTTCGGGCGGTACGCCGAACCCTGGGAGGTGGCCAACGTCATCGTGTTCCTCGCGTCCGGCTACTCCTCCTACCTCACCGGCGAGGTCGTCGCCGTCAGCAGCCAGCATCCCTGACGGCGGGCAGACCACAATGGGTCCGTGCCGACCAAGAAGAAGCCCCAGGTGACCGCCCCGAAGAAGCCCACGGCGGCCGCCGCCCAGGCGCGCCGCAGCGAACTGCTCGGCACCGCCGCCGAGGTCTTCGCCGAACAGGGCTACAACGCCACGACCGTCCGCGCCATCGCCGACCACGCCGGCATGCTCGCGGGCAGCCTCTACTACCACTTCGACTCCAAGGAGTCGATGCTGGAGGAGATCCTGCGCACCTTCCTCGACGAGCTGTGGGACGGCTACGACACCGTCCTGGCCTCCGGACTCGGCCCCCGCGAGACCCTGGAGGCCCTCGTCACCGAGTCCTTCCGGGAGATCGACCGGCACCGCGCCGCCGTCGCGATCTACCAGAAGGAGAGCCGGCAGCTCGCCGCCCAGGACCGCTTCGCCTTCCTCGCCGATTCCCAGCGCCGGTTCGAGAAGGCCTGGCTGTCCACCCTGGAACAGGGCGTGGCCCGGCGCGTCTTCCGCGCCGACCTGGACGTCCGGCTCACCTACCGGTTCGTCCGCGACACCGTGTGGGTCGCCGCCTCCTGGTACCGGCCCGGCGGACAGCACAGCCCGGAGGAGATCGCCCGGCAGTACCTGTCGATGGTGCTGGACGGGATCGCCGTACGCACCTGACACCGGGGTCCACCACCCCTTTCCTGTGAGGGAGTCGCCATGGCCGAGGCCTACATCGTCGAAGCGGTCCGCACACCCGTCGGACGGCGCGGGGGAGGGCTCGCCCGGGTCCACCCCGCCGACCTCGGCGCGCAGGTGCTGACGGCGCTCGTCCGGCGGACCGGCATCGACCCGGCCGCCGTGGACGACGTCGTCTTCGGCTGCCTGGACGCCGTCGGACCGCAGGCCGGGGACATCGCCCGCACCAGCTGGCTGGCCGCCGGCCTGCCCGAGGAGGTGCCGGGCGTGACCGTCGACCGGCAGTGCGGCTCCTCCCAGCAGGCCGTGCACTTCGCCGCGCAGGCCGTGCTCTCCGGCACCCAGGACCTGGTGGTCGCGGGCGGGGTGCAGAACATGTCCCAGATCCCCATCGCCTTCGCCTCCCGGCAGGCCGCCGAACCCCTCGGCCTGACCGACGGACCCTTCCTCGGCAGCACCGGCTGGCGCGCCCGCTACGGCGACCGGCCCGTCAACCAGTTCGCCGGCGCCGAGATGATCGCCGCCAAGTGGGGCATCAGCCGCGAGGACCAGGAGGAGTTCGCGCTGCGCTCGCACCGGCGGGCGGTGTGGGCCATCGACACGGGCCGCTTCGAGCGGGAGACCGTGCCCTGCGGCGAGGTCACCCTCGACGAGGGCCCGCGCCGCGACACCTCCCCGGAGAAGATGGCCGCCCTGAAACCCGTCCTCGACGGCGGCACCATCACCGCCGCCTGCTCCTCCCAGGTCTCCGACGGCGCGGCGGCCATGCTGCTCGCCTCCGAACGGGCGGTACGGGAACACGGGCTGCGCCCCCGCGCCCGCGTCCACCACCTCTCCGTACGCGGCGAGGACCCCATCCGCATGCTCTCCGCGCCCATACCGGCCACCGCGCACGCCCTGAAGAAGACCGGCCTGACCATCGACGCCCTCGACCTCGTGGAGATCAACGAGGCTTTCGCCCCCGTCGTCCTGGCCTGGCTGAAGGAGACCGGCGCCGACCCGGACAAGGTCAACGTCAACGGCGGCGCGATCGCTCTCGGCCACCCGCTCGGCGCCACCGGCGTCCGGCTGATGACCACCCTGCTCCACGAACTGGAGCGCACCGGCGGCCGCTTCGGGCTCCAGACCATGTGCGAGGGTGGCGGCCAGGCGAACGTGACGATCATCGAACGGCTGTGAGACCCCCCAGTCCCGTCAGCACCTCCCCGGCCTCCCGCATGATCCGCTCCACCAGCTCGGCGCACGACGGCAGGTCGTCGATCAGCCCGGCGACCTGCCCGGACGCCATCACCCCGAGATCCGTACGGCCCTCCACCATCGCCGACCTCAGCAGCATCGGCGTGTTCGCCGCGAGCAGCACCTGACTCCACGACAGCTCCTTGCCGTGCCGCAGGGCCAGCCCGTCCCGGACCATCTGCCGCCAGGTGAGCCCCGACAGCCGCCGGAACCCCGCCGCCCGCCGCACCGCGTGGCCCAGCGCCCGTATCCGGCCCGACCGCTCCAGCGCGTCCACCAGGTCCGTGCGCAGCATCCGGTGCGGCAGCCCGTCCACCGCCCTGGTGACCATGACGTCCCGGACGGCCGCCGCCAGGTACCGGGCCTTCACCGGGTCCGGCACCGTCGAGTCCGAGGTGAGCAGGAACCGGGTGCCCATGGCCACCCCCGCCGCCCCGTAGGCCAGCGCCGCGACCAGCCCCCGCCCGTCGAAGAAGCCGCCCGCCGCCACGACCGGTATCCGCACCGCGTCGACCACCTGCGGCAGCAGCACCGTCGTCGCCACCTCACCGGTGTGCCCGCCGCCCTCACCGCCCTGCACGATCACCGCGTCCGCGCCCCACGCCGCCACCTTCTCGGCGTGCCGCCGCGCCCCGACGGACGGGACGACCACCACCCCGGCCTCCTTGAGCCGGCTTATCAGCCCGGGGGAGGGGGCGAGGGCGAAGGAGGCCACCCGGACCCCCTCCTCCAGCATGATCCCCACCCGGTCCGCCGCGTCCGCCGCGTCCGCCCGCAGGTTCACCCCGAACGGGGCCCGCGTCCGCGACCGCACCTCCCGCACGGCGTCGCGGAGCTGGTCCAGCGTCATGGTCGCGGAGGCGAGGATGCCGAGAGCCCCCGCGTCCGCCGCCGCCGAGACCAGCCGCGGGCCGGCCACCCAGCCCATCCCGGTCTGCACGATCGGATGCCGGACCCCCACCAGCCGGGTCAGCGCGGTCTCCATCAGCCCCTCACCCCCGTACCGCGCCGGGCACCTCGCGCGCCCGCGCTCCGTCCGGATCCAGCACCCCACGGATCAGCCGCAGCTCCTCGGCCGTCGGCTCCCTGGTCCACGGCACCTCGTCCGGAACGGCGAGCGCGAATCCGGTCGCCTCCCGCACCTGCTCCACGTCCACCCCGGGGTGCAGCGAGGCCAGCCGCATCGACCGGTCCGGCGTGGCGAAATCGAAGACGCCGAGATCGGAGACGACCCGGGGGATCCGGTGGAAGCGGGCCGTGTCGCCCAGCGCGGCCGCCCGGTCGTACCCCACCCCGCACACCATGTCCGCCCGCTCCACGAACACCCGCCGGGACTGTCGGGGGATCCAGTAACTGGTCGGGTTGTTGAGTGTGTTGAGCGGCGCCCCGCGCACCCCGAGCAGCTGCCGCCGGGGCCGGGACCAGTCGCCGATGCAGGAGATGTTCTGGTTGCCGTACCGGTCGATCTGGCTCGCCCCCATCATCACGTGCCGGCGGCCGCCCGCCACCAGGGCCAGGTGCTGCCGGTAGGGCAGCCAGCCCTCCGGTGTGCCGTCCGGGCGGACCAGCAGCGCCTCCCCGTCGGTGAGCAGCAGGTCCGGAGCGAAGGTGAGCCTGGCCAGCCGCGCGCCCAGCGACGGGATCAGCCCCATCCCACTGGCCAGGACCTCCCCGTCGCCCCGCCACGCCTCGGCGCAGGCGATCACGCAGTACTCGGCTCGCGTGGCCCTCATCCGCGCCGCTCCTTCCGCCACCGCCGCACGGCTTCCCGGTACTCCTCCTCGTCCCCGCCCAGGAACCGCTCGGCGAACTCCGGCCAGGGTGTGGCCGCGTACGCCCGCTGGAACTCCTCGTCCCGGCCGTAGTCCGGCGCGCAGGAGGTGAAGTGCGCCCCGTTCGGCGCCTCGACCACACCGGTCACCGACAGCCGTCTCAGCAGCAGCGACTGCGGGGCCGCCGCCTCGGTCAGCTCGGCGGTGT
Organism: Streptomyces sp. WI03-4A; assembly: GCF_033792105.1. NCBI lineage: Bacteria > Bacillati > Actinomycetota > Actinomycetes > Kitasatosporales > Streptomycetaceae > Streptomyces > Streptomyces sp. WI03-4A. The sequence goes on along the minus strand of NZ_JARAUO010000021.1, from coordinate 50,797 downwards.
CGACGATCCGCTCGCAGGACACGTACGCCTCGTCCGCCGCCTCGCAGAACAGGTCGTCGAAGTACGGGTCGGGGCCCAGGTACTGCCCGTTGCCCAGCCGGTCGGCGCGGTTGACGTGGACCAGGGCCGCGTCCATCCGCAGGGCGGGCATCGCCACCAGCGTCTCCCCGTCCTCGTACGGCGAAGTGACCGTGCGCAGAGCCGGGTTGACCCGCATGACGTCCGAGCCGAGGCCCGCCCGGACCGGCAGGAACGGCAGCCGGTGCGCGGCCGCGCGCAGCCCCGACAGCAGCATGCCCTCGTCCACCTCCGTCAGCTCGAAGGCCCCGCTCTCCCGCGCCGCCCGGTAGTGCGGTTCGAGCGGGACGGAGTCGAGGGTCACGAAGGCGGTGACCAGTCTGCGGATCCGGCCGGCCGCGGCCAGCAGGCCGACGTCCGGGCCGCCGCAGGACACCACCGTCAGATCCCCGATCCCGGCTCTCAGCAGGGCCCGGACCAGGGCCATGGGCTTGCGCCGCGAACCCCAGCCGCCTATGCCCAGGGTCATCCCGCTGGACAGCCGGGAGACCACCTCGTCGGCGGTCATCGTCTTGTCGCCCACCTACGCCCCCTCCTTCCCGAACGTGTCGCGCACCCGGTCGGCCAGCCCGCCCAGGTTCGCCTCGAACGTGAACCCCTGCTCGTAGCGGTAGCTGCGGCGCACGTCGACCGGGTCGATCCCGTTGATGGCGGCCTTCGCCATCCGCAGCAGCTCCCCGTCCTTCGCCGCGATCTCCCCGGCCAGCTCCAGCGCCGCCGCGCGCAGGCCGGGGCGCGGCACCACACGCCAGACGGAGCCGTGCGCGTGGAGCTCGGCGGCGCTCGCCGTGCGCGCCGTGTAGTACAGCGCCCGCATCAGGTGCTGCGGGACCAGCCGGGCCAGATGGGTCGCGGCCCCCAGCGCGCCCCGGTCCAGCTCCGGCAGCCCGAACGCGGCGTCGTCACTCGCCACGATCGCGTCCGCGTTGCCCACCAGGCCTATCCCGCCGCCCAGGCAGAACCCCTGCACCGCCGCCACCACCGGCGTCTCGCACTCGTACACCGCCGCGAAGGCCGCCGCACAGCCCCGGTTGGCGCCGATCAGCGCCTCGTGCCCGCGCGTCTGTATCTCCTTGATGTCCACGCCCGCGTTGAAACCGCGCCCCTCGGCGGCCAGTACCACGCACCGCGCCCCGGGGTCGCGGCCTGCCGCGCGCACGGCCTCGGCCAGGGCGAACCAGCCGCTCACCGGCAGCGCGTTCACCGGTGGGAAGTCGACGGTGACTACGGAAATCCCCTTTTCCGGGGCCGACAGGGAGACACCCATGGACGCATCAGCTACCTTCGCACTCAACGCCTTTCCACCAAACATTTGTTAGGTGTGAGGCTTCGAAGCTAGCAGTCGCCGCAGACGAGCGGGAGGGCCTGTGGAAAACTCCGGACACCCCCCGCCGGAGCCTAGGGACGACAAGCGGGACGGACGCGTCGTCGTGGTCACCGGCGGCACCCGGGGGGTGGGCGCGGGCATCGCCCGGGCCTTCGCCGCGACCGGCGCCCGGGTGCTGGCCTGCGCCCGGCGCCCACCCGAACAGGCGCTGGACGGGGTCGAGTTCGCTGCCCTCGACCTGCGCGACCCGCCCGCCGTCCGCGCGTTCTTCGCCGCCCTGCCCCGGCTCGACGTGCTGGTCAACAACGCGGGCGGCACCCCGTACCGACTGCTGACGGACGCCGACGCCGAACGGCACGCCCGGGTCATCGAGCTGAACCTCCTCACCCCGCTCACCGCCTCCCTCGCCGCCCACGAACAGCTCCGGCGCACCCGGGGCTGCGTCGTGATGGTCGGCAGCGTCAGCGGCGGCCGCCCCTCGCCCGGCTCGGCGGCCTACGGCGCGGCCAAGGCGGGACTGGAGAACCTGGCCGCCTCCATGGCCGTGGAGTGGGCGCCCGAGGTCCGGGTCAACACGCTGGTCGTCGGGATGGTCCGCACCGAGGCGGCCGCCCCGCACTACGGCGGCCCGGACGGCGTCGCCGCCGTCTCCCGCACCGTCCCGCTCGGCCGGCTCGCCACCCCCGCCGACGTGGCCGAGGCCGCCGTCTTCCTGGCCTCCGGCGCCGCCGCCTACATCAGCGGGGCGAGCCTGCTGGTGCACGGGGGCGGCGAGCGGCCCGCCTTCCTCGACGCAGCCGGGGCCGGCACCGGACACCACAGCGAAGGAGACACCCGATGAGCGGAACCTGCGCGGGACGCGTCGTCGTCGTCACCGGCGCCGGACGGGGGCTGGGCCGGGCACACGCCCTCGCCTTCGCCGCCGAGGGCGCCCGGGTCGTCGTCAACGACCTCGGCGTCGGACCGGACGGGACACCCGGCCCCGACAGCCCGGCGGCGGCCGTGGCCGCGGAGATCCGGAAGGCGGGCGGCGAGGCGGTCGCGCACGGCGGGGACGTCGCGACGGCCGAGGGGGCCGCCTCCCTGATCAGGACCGCCGTCGAGACGTACGGCCGGCTCGACACCCTCGTCAACAACGCGGGCTTCCTGCGCGACCGCATGCTCGTCAACCTCGACGAGGACGACTGGGACGCCGTGCTCCGCGTGCACCTCAAGGGGCACTTCCTGCCCCTCAGGCACGCCGCCGCGCACTGGCGGGCCGAGGCCCGGGCCGGCCGCCCGCCGGTGGCCCGGATCGTCAACACCAGCAGCGGAGCGGGCCTGCTGGGCTCGGTCGGGCAGGGCAACTACAGCGCCGCCAAGGCAGGGATCGTCGGCCTGACCCTCGTCGCGGCGGCCGAACTCGCCCGCTACGGCGTCCAGGTCAACGCCGTCGCCCCGGCCGCCCGCACCCGTATGACGGAACGCGTCTTCGCCGCGGCCATGGCCACACCAGCCACCGGCTTCGACGCCATGGCCCCCGAGAACGTCTCCCCGCTGGTCGTCTGGCTCGGCTCCGCCGCGAGCGCCGGGGTGACCGGCCGTGTCTTCGAGGCGGAGGGCGGCCGGATCACCGTGATGGAGGGCTGGCGCCCGGGCCCCTCGGCCGACACGGGAGCGCGCCGGACCCCGGCCGAGGCGGGCGACACCGCGCGGAAGCTGCTGGCGCGGGCCGAACCGCCGGGCGCGGTGTACGGCGCCCGGGACTGAGGCCCGCGAGACGCACGCCCCGGCTCGCGGCGCGACGCGGCCCGGGGTCCTTCGTCCGGACCAGGCGGGACCAGGCGGGACCAGGCGGGACCAGGCGGGATCAGGGCGGGCCGGGGCGGCAGGGGGGCCCGGGCGGGTCGGGGCGGGGCAGGCCGGATCAGGGCGCGGCCAGGGCGGCCCGCGAGTACGGCCCCATCCGGACGGCAGGCCCTAGGTGTCGCACTCCAGCACCGTCCGGCACAGCGCGCACCTCGCCCGGACCCGGCCCCGGACCGGCACCCTGATGCGCTGGTGGCAGGTCGGGCAGGGGAAGGAGACGCGAAGCCGGCCGGCCGGGTCGGGCGTGAAGGCGTAGGGCGCCGTCGGCGGCACCCCGGAGACATGGCGGCGGTCGTGGGCGTAGCGCCTGCGGCCCGCCCAGCCGGCGGCGGTCAGCGGCGGCTGCCGCCCGTCCTGCCGGGCCCGGTCCAGACCCCGGGCGTAGGCCGTGTAGGCCTGCGCACTGGTGAACCACACGGACGGGTCCTCGCCGAAGAACAGGGACCGCTTCGCCAGCACGTAGCCGAACTCCTCCGGCGTGAGGTAGCCGAGCTTCTGGGACGACACCCCGTCCTCGCGGTAGGCGTCCAGCAGCAGCCAGCCCGCACCCAGATAGGTCGCCACCGTGTCCGTCAGGATCTCGTTCTCCGCCGTGGTGGGGAACGCGAGGTCGAGGCGGTGCAGATAGACGTGCGTGACCTCGTGGGCCAGCGCGGCGCCGATGTCCCTGCGGTGGGTCCGGAAGCGGTCGTTCAGCTCGACGAAGTACTCCGGCCCCGCCGCCAGTTCGACATCGGCCGCGTGCGTCATCTCCCGGAAGCCGACGATCAGGCGGGCTTCCGGCAGCCGGAAGTGCCGGACGATCTCGCGGGCCACGCGCTGCGCCCCCAGGTGCAGGTCGTCCGTGTCGCAGAACGCCACGTCGGCGGGGGACACGCTGGCCGAGAACGCCTGGACGGTGTCGTACGACAACCGCCTGTACAGCGCGGTGATGGCGGCCCGCACCGTCTCCAGGTGCGGGTAGCCGTGCTCGACCGGTCCACCGTTCGCCACGTCCGACCCCCAGAGACGCCCGGAACTCCCTTCCACTCTAAGCGGGCGGCGGCGGATTCCCGCCGGGCGCGACGCGTCCGCTGACCACGTGCTGACCGCATGCTGACCGCCGGTGATCGTGAGCCGTCCGGCCCCTTAGGGTGGGCGCCCATGACCATCAGCAACACCGGAACCGGTGACGTCGACCCCGCGGTCCGCCAGGAACTCGAACGACTGCGCGACAGCATCGACAACATCGACGCGGCCGTCGTCCACATGCTCGCCGAGCGCTTCAAGTGCACCCAGCAGGTCGGCCGGCTCAAGGCGGTGCACCAGCTGCCCCCCGCCGACCCGGCCCGCGAGTCGCGCCAGATCGAGCGGCTGCGCCGCCTCGCCGAGAGCGCCAAGCTCGACCCGGCGTTCGCCGAGAAGTTCCTCAACTTCATCATCGCCGAGGTGATCCGGCACCACGAGTCCATCGCCGAGGACACCGCCAACGGGCAGCCCGGCGTCACCGGCTGATCCGGCAGGGCGGACCGCGGGGCGGACCGAGGGGCGGGCCGTGGGGCGGGCCGTGGGGCGGGATCAGGACAAAAGGCGTGTACCGATCCAGCCCTGTGCGCTGTCAGTTCCATCAGGCAGCATGGCTGCATGTCCGTCATCACGCGCGACGAAGCGCAGCTCCGAGCACAGTTCCTCGACGTCCACCGCTACACGGTCGAGCTCGACCTGACCACCGGGGACGAGACCTTCGACTCCCGCACCGTGATCAGGTTCACCGCGCGGACCGCCGGGGACACGTTCGTCGAGCTGAAGCCGACCGAGCTGCGCGGCGTCACGCTCGACGGACAGCCCCTCGACCCCGAGTCGCTGCACGAGGACCGGCTGCCCCTGCGCGGCCTCGCCGCCGGTGAGCACGAACTGCGTATCGACACGGCCATGCCCTACTCCCACACCGGTGAGGGCATGCACCGCTTCACCGACCCCACCGACGGCGAGACGTACGTCTACACCCAGATGTTCCTGGACGACGTCCAGCGCGTCTTCCCGGCCTTCGACCAGCCCGACCTGAAGGCCGTCTTCGAACTCACCGTCACCGCGCCCGAGGGATGGACCGTCCTCGCCAACGGCATCACCGAGCACCTCGGCGAGGGCCGCTGGCGGGCCGCCCCGACCCCGCTGATCTCCACCTACCTCGTCGCCGTCGCCGCCGGCCCCTGGCACTCCGTGCGCACCGAGCACCGCGGCCTGCCCTTCGGCCTGCACTGCCGCCGCTCCCTCGCGGCCCACCTCGACGCCGACACCGACGAACTCTTCGAGGTCACGCGCGCGTGCTTCGACCGCTACCACGAGAAGTTCGAGGAGCCCTACCCCTTCGACTCCTACGACCAGGCGTTCGTCCCCGAGTTCAACGCCGGCGCCATGGAGAACCCCGGCCTGGTCACCTTCCGCGACGAGTTCGTCTTCCGCTCCGCCGTCACCGACACCGAGCGGCAGACCCGCGCCATGGTCATCGCGCACGAGATGGCCCACATGTGGTTCGGCGACCTCGTCACCCTCCGGTGGTGGGACGACATCTGGCTGAACGAGTCCTTCGCCGAGTACATGGGCTACCAGACCACCGCCGAGGCCACCCGCTTCACCGACACCTGGATCGACTTCGGGGTCGCCCGCAAGTCCTGGGGCTACGACGCCGACCAGCGCCCGTCCACCCACCCGGTCGCCCCGGACCAGGTCCACGACTCCGCCTCCGCCCTGCTCAACTTCGACGGCATCTCCTACGCCAAGGGCGCCTCCGCGCTGCGCCAGCTCGTGGCCTGGCTCGGCGAGAAGGACTTCCTCGCCGGCATCAACATCCACTTCAAGCGGCACCGCTTCGCCAACGCCACCCTCGCCGACTTCATCGACTCCCTCGCCGCCGCCACCGAGCGCGACGTGCACGCCTGGGCCGAGGCCTGGCTGCGCACCACCGGCGTCGACACCCTCACCCCGGTGATCGAGTCCGTCGAGGGCACCTGCGTCCTGACCGTCGACCGCGCCGGCAGCCGCCCGCACCGCGTCACCGCCGGCCTGTACGACCGCGACCTCACCGACGAGGGCGGCCTCACCCTGCGCGAGCGCATCGGCCTCGACGTCCCGCAGACCGCCCCGCAGCCCATCGGCAAGCGGCCCGCGCTGCTCGTCCTCAACGACGGCGACCTGACCTACGCCAAGATCCGCTTCGACGCCGAGTCGTTCGAGACGCTCCGCACGGGCCTGTCCGGGCTGCCCGACCCGCTCACCCGCGCGGTGGTCTGGAACGCTCTCCGGGACGCCGTCCGCGACGGCGAACTCGGGCCCGCCGGCTACCTGGAGACGGCCCGCGCCCACCTCCCGCTGGAGACCGACCTGGCCCTCGTGCAGGGCGTCCTCGCCTTCGCCTCCGCCCACGTCGCCGACCGCTACCTGAAGCCCGAGGACCGCCCCGCGGCCCTCGCCACCCTCGGCTCCCTCTGCCGCGACCTGCTGCGCCGCACCGAGGACGGCGACAACCCCGGCCTGCGCCTGCTCGCCGTACGGCACTTCATCGACGTCGCCGCACACCCCGACACCATCGCCGCCTGGCTCGCCGACGGCACCGTGCCCGGCGGACCCGAGCTCGACCCCGAGCTGCGCTGGCGCATCCTCGGCCGGCTCGCCGTGCTCGGCGCCGTCGACGAGACCGCCATCGCCGCCGAGCTGGACCGCGACCCGTCCGCCGCCGGCCAGGAGGGCGCCGCCACCTGCCGCGCCGCCCTGCCCGACCCCGAGGCCAAGCGCGCCGCCTGGGAGGCCATGTTCGGCGGCGACAGCCTCTCCAACTACCTGTTCACGGCCACCGCACGCGGCTTCTGGCAGCCCGAGCAGGCCGACCTGGTCCGGGAGTACATCCCGCGCTACTACGAGGACGCGGTCGCGGTCGCCGCACGGCGCGGCCCCGCCATCGCGGCGGCGGCCGGCCGCTGGGCCTTCCCGCACCACGCCGTCGACGCCGAGAACCTCGCCCTCGGCGAGGCCTGCCTGCGCGAGGCCGACCTGAACGTCGCCCTGCGCCGCAAGCTCGTCGACGAACTGGACGACCTGTCCCGCGCCCTGCGCGTACGAGGGGAGTAGCCGACCCCGCCCCGGACCGCAAGCGAACCCAGCCCCGGCCGCCGCCGGCCCCGCCCGTCCGGACACTCCACCGGGCGGGGCGGGTGCGGGTGGACCCGGCCCCGGCGGATCGGCTCCGGGCGCGTCGACTGCGGGGCGGAGCGCCTCCCGGCGGATCGGCTCCGGGCCGGGCCGCGGGCGGGTCGCCCGGCCTCGCTCGGGCCGGCCCTGGCTTTCACCGAGTCGCCCGGCGTCGCCCCGGCCGGGGCTCCCGCTCACCCGTCCCGCAGGCGCAACTCCGCCCGCCGGACGCACCCTTCCCCCGGGCCAAGTCGGCGGTTGGCGGCCTCGGGAGGGGCGGGGGAGGGGGCGTGCAGGGTGAAGCCGAGGTGTCGCAGGAAGCGCTCGCCGCAGCGCCAGCCGGCCGGGACCGTCGCCGTCACCAGGGGCACCTCCCCGGCACGGGCCAGCAGGGACTCGGCCAGCGCACGGCCCAGGCCACGGCCCCGCGCCCAGGGCGCCAGCAGGAACAGGCCCACCGCCACCGCGCCCGGCTCCGGATGATTCCGGACGGCGTCCACCAGGCCCGCGACCGCTCCGTCCCGCTCCAGCACCAGCAGCACCTTGTCCTCGGGGCGAGCGCCCTCCGGCAGCGCGTAGAACAGGCTCTGCACGTCACCCGGCCCCGACGGCAGCCCCGTGGCCGCCAGGAACCAGTCCTCGCACTCCTCGAACAGGGTCAGCAGCGGCCCCTCGTCCGCGGGACCCGGTTCACGCACCGTCACCCGCTCACCGGGCACGTCGATCGTCCACCCGTCAGTCATCCGACCGACGGTAGTCGCAGCCCCGTGCCCGTTCCCACGTTCCAACGCGTTTTCCCCGTACGGCAGTACCCACTTCCGGGTGCCGATCGTTGAACTTTCCGGACGCCCGGCCACCTTCCGGTACAAGCTGGAACTCCCCGGACCGCACCGCCGTACCGCAGCCCCCACGCATCCCGCGGAGGACCCCCGCCACCCGCGCGCCGGGACCCCGGCCCAGCCACCGCCCCCGCGCCCCCGAGGAGAGCCCATGAGCATGCCGCCCCTCGCCTCAGGACCCGACGGCCCCGAGGCCCTGCGCCCCCTCCTGGACACCGTCCTCGACGCCCTCGCCGCCGGCGCCCGGGCCCGCGGCGGGCCGCTGCCGGCCGGAGGCCCCGACGCCGTCGCCGCGCGGGTCGCCGACGCCCTCGGGGACGCCCTGCCGGACGACGGCGACCCCGACGCCCTGCGCGCCCTCGTGCACGCCCTGGCCGAGGGCGCCGCCGACCCCGCGGACCCGCTGTGCGCGGCCCACCTGCACTGCCCGCCGCTCGCCGTCGCCACCGCCGCCGACCTCGCCGCCAGCACCCTCAACCCCTCCCTGGACTCCTGGGACCAGGCACCGGCCGCCTCCGCGCTGGAGGCCCGGGTCACCCACGCCCTCGCCCACCACGTCGGCCTCGCCGACGCCCTGGTCACCACCGGCGGCACCGAGTCCAACCAGCTCGCCCTGCTGCTCGCCCGCGAGGCCCACGGCGGCAGCGTCCGACTGGTCTGCGGGGCCAACGCCCACCACTCCCTGCCGCGCGCCGCCTGGCTGCTCGGCCTGCCCGACCCGGTCGTCGTCCCCGCCCCGGGCGGCACCCTCGACCCGGCCGCCCTCGACGCCGCCCTCACCACCCTCCCCGGCCCCAAGCTGGTCGCCGCCACCGCCGGCACCACCGACGCCGGGCTCATCGACCCGCTGCCCGAGATCGCCCGCCTGTGCGCCGCCCACGGCGCCCGCCTGCACATCGACGCCGCCTACGGCGCGGGCCTCGCCTTCAGCGACCGCCACCGGGGCAAGCTCGCCGGACTCGACGCCGCCCACACCGTCACCCTCGACCTGCACAAGCTCGGCTGGCAGCCGGCCGCCGCCGGCCTCCTGGCCGTGGCCCGGCCGGGCGAACTGGCCGTCCTCCACCAGCGCGCCGACTACCTGAACGCCGACGACGACACCGAGGCCGGCCTCCCCGACCTGCTCGGCCGCTCCCTGCGCACCACCCGCCGCCCGGACGTCCTCAAGACCGCCGTCACCCTGAAGACCCTGGGCCGCCGCGGCCTGGGCGCCCTCGTCGACCAGGTCTGCGCGCACGCCGAGGAGTTCGCGGACCTCGTCCGCGCCCACCCCGGCTTCGAACTGTACGACCGGCCCGTCATCAGCACCGTTCTCTTCCGGCCCGCGGCCGCGGAGGACGACGCCGTGGCCGCCGTGCGCCGCAGGCTGCTGCACGAGGGCCGGGCCGTCCTCGGCCGGGCCCGCCTCGACGGCCGCCTCTGGCTCAAGGCCACCCTCCTCAACCCCCACACCCGGCCGGACGAACTGGCCCAGCTACTGAAACTCGTGGAAGGAACAACCCCCGCATGACCACGCCCCCACGCCACGAGCCCGAGTCCCCCCGCGACATGGTCGGCATCGGCATCGGTCCCTGCAACCTCTCCCTCGCCGCGCTCGCCCACCCGCTCGCCGAACTCGACGCCGTCTTCTACGAACAGCGCCCCGGCTTCGCGTGGCACCCCGGCCTCCTCATCGAGGGCGCCACCGTCCAGGTGCCCTTTCTCGCCGACCTGGTCACCCTCGCCGACCCCACCAGCCCCTGGAGCTTCCTCAACTACCTCAGAACCCGCGAGCGGCTCTTCCCCTTCTACTTCGGCGAGCGGTTCCACATGCAGCGCGCCGAGTACGACGACTACTGCCGCTGGGTCTCGCGGCACCTGCCCGGACTGCGCTTCGGCCACCAGGTCGACGCCGTCCGCTGGAACCCGGAACGCGACGTCTTCGAGGTCGACTTCACCCAGCTCGACGCCGACGGCGAGGCCGAGGCGCTGGGCCGCACCTACACCCGCAACATCGTCCTCGGCGTCGGCACCGTCCCCTACGTGCCCGACCCGCTCAAGCCCCTGGTCGAGGCGCCCGGCGTCCCGGTCGTCCACGCCGCCGACTACCTCGACCACCGCGCCGCGCTCCTCGCCGCCGGACACGTCACCGTCGTCGGTTCCGGACAGTCGGGCGCCGAGATCTTCCTCGACCTGCTGCGCCACCGCCCCGCCGGCCGCGAGAGGCTGCACTGGATCGGCCGGACCGAGGCGTTCGCGCCGATGGAGTACTCCAAGCTCGGCCTGGAACACTTCACACCCGACCACACCCGCTACTTCCACGCGCTCGCCGAGCCCGTGCGCGACCGGCTGGTCGCCGCCCAGTGGCAGCTGCACAAGGGCGTCGACGCCGGTACCCTCGCCGCCATCCACGACGAGCTGTACCGGCGCACCCTGGACGGCGGCTGGCCGGACGCCGTCCTCACCCCCGGCGTCCGCGTCCGCACCGCGGGCCGCATCGCCGCCACCCGGGTCGAACTGCACCTGGAACACGTCCAGCAGGGCAGCCGCTCCCGGCTGGCCACCGACGCGGTCGTCCTCGCCACCGGCTACCGTGAGCGCCCGCTCGACCACATCCTCGCCGGGCTCGACCCCTACCTGCGCCGGGACAGCAGCGAACGGCCGCGCATCGACGAGGAGTTCCGGTTCGTCCTCGACCCCTCGGTGACCGGATCGCTCTACGCGCAGAACGCCGAGCTGCACACCCACGGCGTCGGCGCCCCCGACCTCGGCCTCGCCGCCTGGCGCAGCGCCTCCATCCTCAACTCCCTCACCGGCAAGGAGCCGTACCCGCTGCCGGCCAGGACGGCGTTCACCACGTTCGGGCTCGACGAGCCCGGCTCGCGGGTGCCGACGGCCCGTGAGGGCAAGCGGCTGACCCCGCTCGCCGACTGAGCTCCGGCAGCCGCGGCGGACACGCCGACGGCGCCGGTGGGAAGACCTCACCGGCGCCGTCGGTCACTCGTCCGCGTACTCCTAGAACACCGGCGTGCCGTCGCGCGTCAGCTTCCAGTCCACGGAGGCGAAGTCCTTCGGGTCCAGGACGCCCTTGGCGGTGACCCACTCCGCGATCCGGGTGCGGATCTCCGTCGACTCCGACCACAGCTCCTTGGCCGTGGCGACGTACGGGAACGCGCCGCCGCCGTTCGCGCGGTAGTTGTTGACCGCGAGGACGAACTGCTGGGCGTCGTCGAGGGCGGCACCGTTGTAGGTGAGGTTCTTGATCCGCGAACCGGCCGCCTGGGCGACGTCGATGTCGTACGCGAAGCCCGAGACGTAGTCGTAGTTGTAGTCCGGGCGGCCGCCGGCGTTCGTCAGCTTCTCGACGTCGACGGCGGTGCCGGCGGCCGTCTGGACGTAGTACTCCGCCGAGTACTCCAGGTACGCTCGCAGCTGGGCGCCCGTCATCAGCTTGGCGACCAGCGTGTTGTCGTACACGTAGAGGCCGGACAGGTCGCGGATGGTCACGTCGCCGGCCGGGATCTCCGAGGTGCGGGAGAACGGCGAGGCCTGCGCGACCACCGGCAGCGCGGCGTATTCGGTGCCCGCCAGGGCCGCCTTGACCACGTCCTCCTGGACCTTGGTGATCAGGTCGATGATCGGGGCGTCCTTGTAGCGGGCGTCGATCGTGGTCAGGGTGTCGGTGGCCCGGCCCACCACCTGGTTGACGTACGCGACGACCTTCGCGTGCTCGTCCTTCAGCAGCTTGGTGATCTTCGGGTCGTCGGCGACGGTCTTCGAGTCGCGCAGCGAGGCGGAGACCGACTCCACCGTCCAGCGGCCCTTGCTGAACACCAGCTCGATGTCGAAGAGGGTCAGCCGTTCGGCGTAGCACAGCGGCTCCGACAGCACGACCGTCTTCCCGGTGTGGTCGTTGGTGACCTTCAGCTCCGGGATCTCCAGGTGGGCGTGGCCGACCAGGATCGCGTCGATGCCGGGCACCTGCTTGGCCACGTTGACGGCCGCGTTCTCCACGTACGGCACCTGGTCGCCGTACGACGAGGTGCCCGAGGTGCCCGAGTGGGCGGAGACCACGACGACGTCCGCGCCGAGCGCCTTCAGCCTCGGCACCCACTTCGCTGCCTGCTCCTCCAGGCCCTCGAACTTCAGCTTGCCCTGGACGTAGGCCTTGTCCCAGATCGCGATACCCGGGTTGGTCAGACCGAGGACGCCGACCTTGACCGGCTTGGCGCCCGGCACGTGGAACGTCTTGACGTAGTAGGGCGGGAAGGCCGGCTTCAGCGTCTTGGCGTCCACCGCGTTGGCGCCGAGCAGCGGGAAGTCGAGCTGGTCCTCGAACTTGCGCAGGGTCTCGATGCCGTAGTTGAACTCGTGGTTGCCGAGCGCCGCGGCGTCGTACCCGATCGCGTTCATCGCCTGCGCCATCGGGTGCACCGGGCCGCCCTTGGCGGTGATCGGGTCGACCTTGGCGTAGTAGTACGTCAGCGGGGTGCCCTGGATGGTGTCGCCGGCGTCCAGCAGCAGGGTGTTGCAGCGGCCCTTCTCCTTGCGGACCTGCTCGACCAGGGTCGAGATCCGGGCCAGGCCCATGGCGTTGCCGGCCTTGTCGGAGTACTCCGCGTCCTTGAAGTAGTCCCAGTTGAAGACGTGGCCGTGCAGGTCGGTGGTGCCCATGACGGTGAGCGAGTGACGCTTCACGTGCTGGGCGGGACCCTTCGCCTCCGCCGCCTCGGCCGCCGGAGCCGCCGCCGCACCGGCGATCGCCACTCCCGCCCCGGTGACGGCGGACTTCTTCAGGAACTTCCGGCGGTTCAAGGGCATCTTTCGGTCTCCTCCGGGGATGGTCAATGACGCGCGTAGATTCTGACCCGGTCATGACGGACCGCAACAGGTCCGGAAGGTTTCGATCTGGTGACCGATTGCGTGAACTCCGGCCTGCGAAGCGGGAAGCGCGTGACAGAGTGGGACGTATGACCTCACCGCCGGCCGGCCCGTACGGCACCCCCGACGCCCCGCTGCTCGTGGTGCGCGGCGAGGCGGAGTTCGAGGTGGAGCCCGAGGTCGCCCGGATCGGCGTCACGGTCGGCGCGCGGGGCCGCGACCGCCGTGCCACGCTCGACGACCTCACCCGCCGCAACGCCACCGCCCTCGACCTGGTCAAGTCCTACGGGCGGGCGGTGGACCACGTGTCCACCGGCGCCTTCACCGTCGCCCCCGAACTCTCCGAGCACGGCCGGGGCGAACGGGTGCGCGGCTACCACGGCCAGGTGCACCTCGGCGCCGAGCTGACCGACTTCACCGCGCTCGCGGAACTCATCACCCGGCTGGCCGACTTGGAGCTGACCCGGGTCGACGGACCCTGGTGGTCCCTGCGCCCCGGCTCGCCGGTGCACGCCGAGGCCCGGCGGCGGGCGGTCGCCGAGGCGTTGCGGCGGGCCCGTGAGTACGCCGAGGCCCTGGGCACCTCGGTCGACGCGCTGATCGAGCTGGACGACAGCGGCGCCGAGGGCGACCACCCGGCCCGCGCCTCCTTCGAAGGCGGGACCCGCCGGTTCGCCCGGGCGGCCGCGGACGAGCCCACCGGACCGCTGGACCTCGAACCGCAGCGGCTGCGCGTCGCCGCCCGGATCACCGCGCGCTTCACGATGCGGCCCCCGCGGCTCTGAACCGGCCGGACATCACCCACTGGAACGGACGCGAAATCGCTCACCGATTCGCCCACCGATTCGCTCATCGATTCGCCCACTGGATCACCCAGGGGATCATCCGCCGAACGTGCCCGCCGAATTCGCTCATAGGAGCGGGCCATCGCACAATTCAACACTTGTCAATAACCCTTTACCCAACGGTTGTTGAGTGGTCACGTAGCCCGGATTCTCTACCGGCCGGTAAGCCCTAGGCTCGAAACATGCGCCGAGCAAAGATCGTTTGTACTCTGGGCCCCGCCACCGACACGTACGACCAGATCAAGGCACTGGTCGAGGCCGGAATGGACGTCGCCCGATTCAACCTCAGCCACGGCACGCACGCCGAGCACGAGGAGCGTTACCGGCGGGTGCGGAAGGCGGCCGACGAAACCGGCCGCAGCGTCGGAATCCTCGCCGACCTTCAAGGTCCGAAGATCCGGCTGGGCCGCTTCGCCGAGGGCCCGGTACTCCTTGAACGCGGCGACTCCTTCACCATCACCGTGGAGGAGGGCGTCGAGGGCGACCGCCACCGCTGCGGCACCACCTACGCGGGCCTCGCCGGTGACGTCACCCCCGGTGAGCGGGTCCTCGTGGACGACGGCAAGGTCTGCCTGGAGGTCACCGCGGTCGACGGACCGCGCGTCCGCACCCGGGTGGTCGAGGGCGGGGTGATCTCCGATCACAAGGGCCTCAACCTCCCCGGCGTGGCCGTCTCCGTGCCCGCCCTCTCCAAGAAGGACGAGGACGACCTGCGCTGGGCACTGCGCACCGGCTTCGACGTCGTCGCCCTCTCCTTCGTGCGCAGCGGCAGGGACGCCGACGACGTGCACCGCATCATGGCGGAGGAGGGCCGCCGGCTCCCGGTCGTCGCCAAGGTGGAGAAGCCGCAGGCCGTCGAGAACATCGACGACATCGTGGCCGCCTTCGACGGGATCATGGTCGCCCGCGGCGACCTCGGCGTGGAGATGCCGCTGGAGCAGGTCCCGATCGTGCAGAAGCGCGCCGTCAAGCTGGCCCGGCGCAACGCCAAGCCGGTCATCGTGGCCACCCAGATGCTCGACTCGATGATCGACAACGCCCGCCCGACCCGCGCCGAGGCCTCGGACGTCGCCAACGCGGTCATCGACGGCACGGACGCGGTGATGCTCTCCGGCGAGACCAGCGTCGGCAAGCACCCGATCGAGACGGTGCGGACCATGGCGAAGATCATCGAGGCGGCCGAGGAGGATATCCTCGCCAAGGGCCTGCCGCCGCTGACCGAGCGGAACAAGCCGCGCACCCAGGGCGGCGCGGTCGCCCGGGCCGCAGCCGAGATGGGCGACTTCCTCGGCGCCCGGTTCCTGGTCGCCTTCACCCAGTCGGGAGACACCGCCCGCCGGCTGTCCCGCTACCGCTCGCCGATCCCGCTGCTGGCCTTCACGCCGGAGCAGGCCACCCGTTCCCAGCTCAGTCTGACCTGGGGTGCGGAGACCTTCCTCGGCCCGCCGGTCGGCTCCACGGACGCCATGGTCGACCAGGTGGACGAACTGCTGATGAAGTACGGCCGCTGCCAGAAGGGTGACGTCGTGGTCATCACGGCGGGCTCCCCGCCCGGTGTCTCCGGCGCGACCAACATGGTCCGGGTGCACCACATCGGCGAGGACGACAGCCCTCGGTGAACACGCGAAGGGCCCCTCGTCCGAGAGGGGCCCGCCGATATGCTGACCTTGGAAGCGAAGGAAAAGTGCCCCGGGTCGGACTCGAACCGACACTGTACGGGTTTTGAATCCGTTGCCTGCTGCCAATTGGGCTACCGGGGCTCGCAGAATCAAAGGTTTCCCCCGACCCTCCGCGCGTCCACCATACCGTAGCTAGGTAGGCTCTTGTCAGCAGTGCACCTGCCCTGAACGAGGAGCCCCCGTGACCGCCGAGTCGCCCCAGCCCGTAGACGCGCCCGACGACGACAAGTCGCACGTGCCTCCGCTGACGACCCGAGTCGTCATCGCCGAGGACGAGGCCCTGATCCGGCTCGACCTCAAAGAGATGCTCGAGGAGGAGGGCTACACCGTCGTCGGCGAGGCCGGGGACGGCGAGCAGGCCGTGGAGCTGGCCCGTGAGCACCGCCCCGACCTGGTGATCCTCGACGTGAAGATGCCCAAGCTCGACGGCATCTCGGCGGCGGAGAAGATCGCCGAGGAGTCCATCGCGCCTGTCCTGATGCTCACCGCCTTCTCGCAGCGCGACCTCGTCGAGCGCGCCCGGGACGCCGGCGCCATGGCCTACCTGGTGAAGCCGTTCAGCAAGAGCGACGTCGTGCCGGCCATCGAGATGGCCGTCTCCCGCTTCACCGAGCTGAAGCAGCTGGAGCAGGAGGTCGCCGACCTCACCCAGCGGCTGGAGACCCGCAAGCTGGTCGACCGCGCGAAGTCGGTGCTGCAGACCGAGTACGGCCTGACCGAGCCGGCCGCCTTCCGCTGGATCCAGAAGACCTCCATGGACCGCCGTATGTCGATGCAGCAGGTCGCCGAGGCGGTCATCGCGGACAGCGAGGAGAAGAAGGCCGCCAAGGGCTGACCGCCCCCGGCCGCCCGCCACCGGCACGACGAGGCCCGCGCCCCGGAGAAGGGGGCGCGGGCCTCGTCGTGGTCCCGGCCGGTCCGGCGGAGGTCAGTCCTCGCCGAGGTAGGCCTTGCGCACGGACTCGTCGTGCAGCAGGTCGCGGCCGGTGCCGGAGAGGACGATGTTGCCGACCTCCATGACATGGCCCTGGTCGGCGAGCGAGAGCGCGGCCTGGGCGTTCTGCTCGACCAGCAGGATCGTCGTGCCCTGCGACTTCAGCTCGGCGATGGTCGCCATGATCTTCTGCATCATGATCGGCGACAGCCCCATCGAGGGCTCGTCCAGCATCAGCAGCTTGGGCTGGGACATCAGCGCCCGGCCCATCGCCAGCATCTGCTGCTCACCGCCGGAGAGGGTGCCGGCGGCCTGCTTCCTGCGCTCCCCGAGGATGGGGAAGAGGTCGTAGGCGCGCTGGATGTCCTTCTCGATGCCCGGCTTGTCGCTGCGCAGGAACGCGCCGAGGCGCAGGTTGTCCTCGATGGTCATGCGCGGGAAGATGTGCCGCCCCTCGGGGGAGTGGGCGAGCCCCAGCGACACCACCTGGTGCGCGGGGATCTTCTTCAGCGACCTGCCGTTGAACCGGATCTGGCCGCCGACCGGCTTGAGCAGACCGGAGAGCGTGCGCAGGGTGGTCGTCTTGCCGGCGCCGTTGGTGCCGATGAGGGTGACCACCTGGCCGGCCTCGACCTTGAAGGAGATGCCTTTGACGGCCTCGATCTTGCCGTAGGCGACCCGCAGGTCCTCTACTTCGAGCAGTGCGGTCATCGGTCGTTCTCCTTGCCGGGCGCGGCGTCCGTCGTGGTGTCGGCGTCCGTC
Organism: Streptomyces sp. WI03-4A; assembly: GCF_033792105.1. NCBI lineage: Bacteria > Bacillati > Actinomycetota > Actinomycetes > Kitasatosporales > Streptomycetaceae > Streptomyces > Streptomyces sp. WI03-4A. The sequence goes on along the minus strand of NZ_JARAUO010000021.1, from coordinate 33,461 downwards.
GTGGTGTCGGTGTCCGCCGCGGCCCCGGCCTGCGCCTCGGCCGCCTCGACCTCGGCGGCCTCCTCGTCGCCGGGAGCCTCCTCGAAGGGCTCGCCGAGGTAGGCGGCGACGACCCGCTCGTCGCCCTGGACGGTCGCGCTGTCGCCCTCGATCAGCTTCTCGCCCTGCACGAGCACGGCCACCCGGTCGCACAGGTTCATGATGAAGCGCATGTCGTGCTCGATGACGAGGACGGCGATGCCCATGTCCCGGATGGCGAAGACCAGTTCCTCGGTGGCCCGGGTCTCCTGCGGGTTCATGCCGGCCGTCGGCTCGTCGAGGAGCAGCAGACCGGGCTCGCTGGCCAGCGCGCGGGCGATCTCCAGCTTGCGCTGCTCGCCGTAGGGGAGGTTGCGGGCCAGGTGCTCGGCCTTCTTCTCCAGACCCACGAACGCCAGCAGCTCCATGGCCCGCTCGCGGGAGGCCTTCTCCGCGCGGTGGAAGCCCGGACCGCGCAGCAGCGCGGACCACAGGCCCTCCTTGGTGCGGGTGTGCCGGCCGACGAGCACGTTCTCCAGGACCGTCATGTTGGCGAACAGCCGGATGTTCTGGAAGGTGCGGGCGATGCCGGCCGCGGTGACCTTGAAGGACTTCGGCGGCAGGACCTCGCCCTTGTAGCGGACCTCGCCCTCGGTGGGCACGTACAGACCCGTCAGGCAGTTGAAGAAGGTGGTCTTGCCGGCGCCGTTGGGGCCGATCAGACCGACGATCTCGCCGCTGTTGACGGTGAGGTCGACGCCCCGCACGGCGGTCAGGCCGCCGAAGCGCATCGTGACGCCGCGGGCGTCGAGCACGACCTCGCCGGGGGCGGACGCGCCGGGTGCGGCGTCCTGGGTGGTGGTGTCGGTGGTCATGGTGTTCAGGCCCCTGCCTTGCTGAGGACGGCGGGCGCTTCGGTCTCTTCGTGGAATTCGAGCTGGCGGCGCCGGTTGGGGATGAGGCCCTCGGGGCGGAAGCGCATCAGCAGGACGAGCGCGACACCGAAGGCGAACAGCTGGTAGTCGCCCAGGAACTGGAGCTTGGCCGGGATCAGGTACAGCAGCGAGGCGCCGACCAGCGGGCCGGAGATGGTGCCCATGCCGCCGAGCACCACCGCGGCCAGCAGGAACGCCGAGTTGGGCGGCACCACGTGGGCGAACTGGTACTGCTCCGGGGTCACCGTGTAGGTGACGTGGGCCTGGACGGAACCGGCGAGGCCGGCCATGCAGGCGCCCAGGGCGAAGGCGATGAGCTTGACCCGGAAGCCGTTGATGCCCATGGCGAGCGCCGCCGTCTCGTCCTCGCGGATGGCGATCCAGGCGCGGCCGATGCGGGAGTCGCTGCTGCGCCGGAACACCACCACGACGATGAGCGTGATGAGCAGCATCAGCAGGAAGTAGTTCGCGAACCGGCCGACGGTGGCGCCGAACAGCTGGTGCTCCTGGCCGAAGTCGAAGCCGAGGATGTTCAGGTTCGGGATCGAGGAGATGCCGTTGGAGCCGTTGGTGACGTCCGGGCCCGAGGTGCCGTCCATGTTGAGGACGGTGATACGGAAGATCTCACCGAAGCCGAGCGTCACGATGGCGAGGTAGTCGCCGCGCAGCCGCAGGGTCGGGGCGCCGATCAGGACGCCGAACACCATGGCGACGGCGGCACCGCACAGCGCCGAGGCCCAGAACGGCATGTTGACGTGCAGCGGCGAGGACGTCGAGCCGGAGACCAGGGCCGCGGTGTAGGCGCCGACACCGAGGAAGGCGACGTAACCGAGGTCGAGCAGGCCGGCGAGGCCGACGACGATGTTCAGGCCGAGCGCGACGGTGGCGAAGATCAGGATGTAGACGCCGATCGTCGCGTACTGGTCGTCGGACTGGGTGAAGGGGAAGGCGGCCGCGGCGAGGAAGGCGCCGGTCATGGTGATGTTGCGGTGCCGCGCGGTGATCGCCGAGACCCGGGCCACGAGCCCGGCCTTGGCGAGCGCGCCGAAGCCGAAACCGGCGGTGATCAGGAAGCCGATGAACAGCTCGTCGTACTCGGTGCCGATGCCGTAGGTGAAGACCAGCAGGCCGAGCGCCATGGCCGCGACGATGACGAGGATCTCGGCGTACGCGGGCAGCTTCCGGGCCGGGGCCGGGGCCTCGGCGGCGAAGGCCGACTTGAAGGTGCTCCAGTCCTGGCGGCGGGCGTGCCGGAACTTCTCCCAGGAGGAGTCGTCGGGGTCGATCGGGTCCGGGGCCGGCCGCTCGAACGGCAGGGCCAGGGCCCCGATCAGGGCGGCCAGCGTGGCGACGGCGACGACGTAGCCGCCGGGCTCCAGGTTCACCGCACCGCCGAGCTTCGTGCTGATGGCGATGACGGTGTACCAGGCGGTGGCGAAGGTGCCGAGCGCGGCCGTCTTCACGGCGCTGTCGGCGCTGCCGGGGGTGAGCCAGCCGAGGCCCTTGACGCCGTAGGAGGCGAGGCCGAACAGGGTGGTGAGGACGCCGCCGATCAGGACGAGGACCTGCAGGCCGCCCGGGTAGCCGTAGACGGTGAGGTCGCCGGGGAACTCGGAGGTCCAGGTCCAGGCGAGGAAGGTGGAGACGATCGTCAGGGCGCCGCCGCCGGTGGCGAGGGCCCGGCCGAACGCGGTGGGCAGGCCGATGAGGCCGGTCCGCGCGGCCGCGGGAGCGCTCGCGGTCTCCGGGGTCTCCGGGGTCTCGGATGCGGTGGTCTGTGTGGTCATCGGTGTCACGCCCTGTCCGCGACGCGCTCGCCGAGCAGGCCCTGTGGCCTGAACAGCAGAACGAGGATGAGGAGTACGAACGCCCAGACGTCTGCCCAGGACTGGCTGCCGAACTTGTCCATGCCGGGGATGTCCGCGATGTAGGCGGTGGAGAGGGCCTCGGCGACACCGAGGACGAGGCCGCCGAGCATGGCGCCGTAGATGTTGCCGATACCGCCGAGGACGGCCGCGGTGAACGCCTTCAGACCGAGGATGAAGCCCATGCGGAAGTCGATCTGACCATACTTCAGGCCGTAGGCCACCGAACCGACGGCGGCGAAGGCGGCACCCAGGGCGAACGCGATCACGATGATGCGGTCGGTGTTGACGCCCATCAGCTTCGCGGTGTCCGGGTCCTGCGCGGTGGCCTGCATGCCGCGGCCGGTGCGGGTCCGCATCACGAAGTAGGCGAGGATCGCCATGCTGATCGGTGCCGCGGCGACCAGGAAGACATCACCGGTCTGGATGGTGACATTGCCGATCTCGAAGGGGCCGCCCGGGATGCTCGGGAAGGTACGGGCGGACTTGGCGCCCGGGTACCAGGCCCACACCGCCTGCTGCAGGGCCAGCGAGAGGCCGATGGCGGTGATGAGCGGCGCGAGGCGCGGGGCGGTGCGCAGCGGGCGGTAGGCGAACCGTTCCGCCCCGACGGCGACCGTCACGGCGACGAGGACGGCCCCGACGAGCATCAGCGGCAGGGCCACCCACATGGAGGTGCCGTCGGGAAGGATGTACGCGTAGACCGTGAGCGCGCCGAACGCGCCGGTCATGAATATCTCGCCGTGGGCGAAGTTGATGAGCTGGACAATGCCATAGACCATCGTGTAGCCGATGGCGACCAGCCCGTACATGGATCCTAGTAGCAGGCCGTTGACCAGCTGCTGCGGCAGTTCGTGCACCGCATGTCCTCCGAGACGTTCGGAAAGTTCGACGGATGAAGCCGGATGCGAGTCCGCGCGGGGCGCCAGTGGAACAGCGCCCCGCGCGGCTCAGGTGGTGCGGGTGTGTGTGGGTCAGCTGCCGTTGTAGGTGCCGGACTCCACGGCCTTCCACGCACCGCCCGTGACGGAGTACACGGTCAGCTGCTTGTTGGTCGCGTCACCGTACTCGTCGAAGGAGACCTTGCCGGTCACACCGTCGAAGGAGACGCTCTGCATCGCGGCGGTCACCTTCGCGCGGGCGTCGGACGGCAGCTTGCCGCCGTTGTCGTCGACGACCTTCTTCACGGCCTCGATGATCGACCACGCCGAGTCGTAGGAGTAGCCGCCGTACGCCGCGTACGCCTCCTTGTAGCCCCCCGCCTTGTAGTTGTCGACGAACTCCTTGGCGGAGTCGAGCGTCTCCACCGGCGCGCCGACCGAGGTCGCCAGGTCACCGGTGCCGGAGGCGCCGGCCAGCTTGATGAAGTCGTCGGCGTAGATGCCGTCGCCGCCGACCAGCGGGATCTTGGCGCCGGCGGCCTTGATCTGCTTGCTCAGCGGACCGGCCTGCGGGTACTCGCCACCGTAGTAGACGACCTGCGCACCGGAGTTCTTCACCTTGGTGGCGACCGCGGAGAAGTCCTTGGTGTCGGGGTTGATGTGCTCGGTGCCGACGATCTTGCCGCCGAGCTTCTTGAACTCGTCGGTGAACGTCCCGGCCAGGCCGGCGCCGTAGGTCTTCTTGTCGTCGATGACGAAGGCCTTGGTCTTCTTGGCCTTGTTGAAGACGTACTGGGCGGCGAACGGGCCCTGGATGGCGTCCGTGGTCGCGGTACGGAAGTACGACTTGTACTGGCGCGTCTTCGACTTCCGCCAGTCCGGGCCCTGGGTCAGGTCCGGGCTGGTGTTCGCCGGGGAGACCTCGACCAGCTTGGCGTCGTCGAAGACCTTCTGCATCGACTGGGCCACGGAGGAGTTCAGCGGGCCGACGACGCCGAGAACGTCCTTCTCGCCGACGAAGCCGGTGGCGTTCGTCTGGCCGGAGGAGGGCTGCGCCTGGTCGTCCTTCGCCTCGATCTTGAAGGTGACGCCCTTGACGTAGTTCTTCTTGTTGGCCTGCTTGGTCGCCAGGTCAACGGAGTTCCTGATACCCAGGCCGAGCGCGGACAGGTCGCCGGTCAGCGGGGCGTCGACGCCGATGACGACGGTGGTGCCACCGTTGCCGGAGTCCGAGCCCTTGTCGCCGCTGTCGCGCGAGCCGCAGGCGGTGAGGGTGAGCGCTCCCGCCGCCAGGGCGGCGGTGATGGCGATGAGCGAACGTTGACGCACGATCAGTCCTTTCCCCAGAACGGCCGCTTCCCCGTGGAGGCGGTCGAGCCGCTGCGCCAGGCCGAAGAGGGAATCCAGCGGCGCGGTGACTGGCCGTGACTCTAGGCGCGTGTGGGGAACGTAAGGAGGGTCTGACCGATGCTGTGACGCTCTTGTTATGACACGAGGTAATGCAGAGCGGTACGCCGTGGGGAGAACGCCGGAATTCAAGCCGATTCGCCCCGTCCGCATGCTGAGAACCCGCAGGACGGTCCGTGATCCGTTCAGGTGTCTCAGCGGTTTTGGTGATTACCTGAGGCTGTTGCTGCAGGCGACTTTCAGGCCCTTGGAGAGGTGCTGCGCGTACCGCGGGCCGAGGATGAAACTCTGATTCTGTATTGCGCGCGTATTACGCAGAGTTACTTCAAGGAAAGGCAGTCCGGCGTCCTTCGGTACTTTTCCGCATTCCGTCACATCCATGGTTATGGTGATCTTGCGGGGAGAGCCCGCCTTTGTCCGGAACGGGGTGCGCGGCTCGGTCGTCAGCCGGAGTCCGGCGTAGGGCTGGCCCACCCGGCTGACGGTGATGGGCGGTCCGGCGTCCACGGTCAGCAGCACGTCGAAGCGGAATCCGCGGCCCTGCTCCCCGGCCCCGGCGGTCCCGCCCCGCAGGTAAGAGAGCGTCATCGTCTGTGCCGGGTAAGGAACTTGGGGCGGCGGCGGGTGCGGCGGGCGCGTCGCGTAGAGGTAGCCGCCGCCCGCGACGGCGATCACCGCCGCCGCGGCGGCGAGGGCGGCGCGACGGTGGCGGGCGTACAGGGCCGCGAGCGGTGGGCGCCGTCGTCCGGCGGCCTCCCACTCCACCGCGTCCCACGCGCGCGTGCCCTCGCCGGGCTCCAGGGGTCCCGTGCCACTCATCGCCAGGGCCCTCCGCTCGGAACGCCGTGCCGGTACCGGTCGGCGCACGCCGTACGCGCCTGCCGGTCGATCAACTCGTCGGCCGCGTCCACCCCTTGGCGCCGCTCGGCCGCTCGCGCCGCGTCCACGACGGCCCGCAGGATCTCGTACTGGCCGTTGGACAGTCCCATCGACTGGTAGTCCCCGTAGGTGCCGCTGTCGAGCACCTTCCGTGACCAGCGGGCGACGATCTCGGCGCACAGCTCGGCGTCGGACGACGGCGAGGGGGCGGACAGCTCGGCGTCGGACGACGGCGAGGACATGGCCGGGACCGAGCCGTGCGCCGCGTGGCCGCCGCAGCCGGCCGTCAACAGCGTCGCGGACAGTGCCGGTCCGAGCGCCAGGAGCCTCGCCCCCCGCCAGGGGCCTGCGAGCCGTCGGCTTCTGAGCCGTCGACTTCCGAGCCGTCCCATGTGCCGAAGCTAAGCGGCGGGACGGCCCGGGGCAACGGCCGGGCGGGGCCCCATTTACGCCACGGCCGGCCCGGTGTCCGCGAAGGTGTCCGAAACGCTCAGTCGCCGGCCGGGCGGACGGGGGCCTCGTCGCCGGGCCGGACGTCGCGCAGCAGGCAGGTCAGCCGGGCGCTGCACACCCGGCGGCCCTCCTCGTCGCTGATCACGATCTCGTACGTCGCCGTCGACCGGCCCCGGTGCACGGGCGTGGCCACGCCGGTGACCAGGCCCGAGCGGACCCCGCGGTGGTGGGTGCAGTTCAGGTCCACGCCGACCGCGATCTTCGTGCTCCCGCCGTGCAGCATCGCGCCGACCGAGCCCAGGGTCTCCGCCAGCACCGCGGAGGCGCCCCCGTGCAGCAGCCCGTACGGCTGGGTGTTGCCCTCGACCGGCATGGTGCCCACGACCCGCTCCGCCGAGGCCTCCACGATCTGGACGCCCATCCGCGTGCCGAGGTGACCCGCCGAGAACAGCGCGGGCAGGTCCACACCGAGCGCGGCGTACTCGTCGAGGACCTCCTGCGGGAATGTCACCTGCTGCTGCTCACCCATGGGCCCGGCTCCGTTCGTCTTGCGCCTGTCTGCTGGCTGAGCAAACGCTCAGTCGGTCGCCGATTGTTCCAGACGGGTCTTGGCGGGGCTCGCCAGGTGCAGCTCCGGCACCTCCGTCATCTCCTCGACGGCCCGTTCCGCGGCCTGCGCCGCCGGCCGCTCCAGGCGGACCACGACGGACTTGCTCGCCGGGGTGTTGCTGGTGTCGGCGGTGGCGTCCAGCGGCACCAGAACGTTGGTCTCCGGGTAGTACGCCGCCGCGCAGCCCCGGGCCGTCGGGTAGTGCACCACGCGGAAACCGGGCGCCCGCCGCTCCACGCGGTCCTTCCACTCGCTCACCAGATCCACGTACGACCCGTCGGCGACCCCGAGCGCCCGCGCGTCCTCGGGGTGCACCAGCACCACCCGGCGGCCACCGGTGATGCCCCGGTAGCGGTCGTCCAGGCCGTAGATCGTGGTGTTGTACTGGTCGTGCGAGCGCAGCGTCTGCAGCAGCAGCCGGCCCTCGGGCAGCTCCGGGCACTCCACCGGCGCCGCCGTGAAGTTCGCCTTGCCGGTCGCCGTCGGGAAGCGGCGCTCGTCGCGCGGCGCGTGCGGCAGCGCGAAACCGCCGGGCCGCGCCACGCGCGCGTTGAAGTCCTCGAAACCGGGGACCACGCGCGCGATGCGGTCGCGGATCGCCGCGTAGTCCTTCTCGAACTCCGCCCACGGCACCTTGCTGTCCGCGCCGAGCACCCGGCGCGCCAGCCGGGACACGATCGCCGGCTCCGACAGCAGCCGGGGGCTCGCCGGGGCGAGCCGGCCGCGCGAGGCGTGCACCATGCCCATGGAGTCCTCGACGGTCACGAACTGCTCGCCACCGTCCTGCTCATCGCGCTCGGTCCGGCCCAGCGTCGGCAGGATCAGGGCGCGCGCGCCCGTCACCACGTGCGAGCGGTTCAGCTTCGTCGACACGTGCACGGTCAGCCGCGCACGCCGCATGGCCGCCTCGGTGACGTCCGTGTCGGGGGAGGCGGAGACGAAGTTGCCGCCCATGGCGAAGAAGACCTTCGCCTCGCCGTCCCGCAGCGCGCGGATCGCCCGTACGACGTCGAAACCGTGCTCGCGCGGCGGCGCGAACCCGAACTCCTTCTCCAGCGCGTCCAGGAAGGCCGGCGCGGGCCGCTCGAAGATGCCCATCGTGCGGTCGCCCTGCACGTTGGAATGGCCGCGCACCGGGCACACGCCCGCGCCCGGGCGGCCGATGTTCCCGCGCAGCAGCAGGAAGTTGACCACTTCCCGGATGGTCGGGACGGCGTGCTTGTGCTGGGTGAGGCCCATGGCCCAGCAGACGATGGTCCGCTCCGAGGCGAGCACCATGCCGAGAGCCCGCTCGATCTCCGCGCGCGTGAGGCCCGTGGCCGCGAGCGTCTCGTCCCAGTCGGCGGCGCGTGCGGCCTCGGCGAACTCCTCGAAGCCGTGGGTGTGCTCGCGCACGAACTCCTCGTCGACCGCGCCGTCCGTCTCCAGCACCAGCTTGTTCAGCAGCCGGAACAGTGCCTGGTCACCGCCGATGCGGATCTGCAGGAACAGGTCGGTGAGGGCGGCGCCCTTCAGCATGCCCTTCGCCGTCTGCGGGTTCTTGAACCGCTCCAGGCCGGCCTCGGGCAGCGGGTTGACGCTGATGATCTTCGCGCCGTTGGCCTTGGCCTCCTCCAGCGCCGACAGCATGCGCGGGTGGTTCGTCCCGGGGTTCTGCCCGGCGACGATGATCAGGTCGGCCCGGTGGAGGTCCTCCAGCAGGACGCTGCCCTTGCCGACGCCGATCGTCTCGGAGAGCGCGGACCCGGACGACTCGTGGCACATGTTCGAGCAGTCGGGAAGGTTGTTCGTGCCGAGCTCGCGCGCGAACAGCTGGTACAGGAACGCGGCCTCGTTGCTGGTACGGCCCGAGGTGTAGAACACGGCCTCGTCGGGGGAGCCGAGGGCGGTGATCTCCTCGGCGATGATGTCGAAGGCGCGCTCCCAGCTGACCGGCTCGTAGTGGTCCCCGCCCTCGGGCAGGTGCATGGGGTGGGTGAGCCGGCCCTGCTGCCCCAGCCAGTAGCCGCTCCTGGTGGCGAGGTCGGCCACGGAGTGCGCGGCGAAGAACTCCGGGGTGACCCGGCGCAGGGTGGCCTCCTCGGCCACCGCCTTGGCGCCGTTCTCGCAGAACTCCGCCTTGTGCCGGTGCTCCGGCTCCGGCCAGGCGCAGCCGGGGCAGTCGAAACCGTCCTTCTGGTTCACGCGCAGCAGCGTCAGCGCCGTGCGCCGCACCCCCATCTGCTGCCTGGCCATGCGCAGGGTGTGCCCGACGGCGGGGAGCCCGGCCGCCGCGTGCTGCGGCTCCGCTACCTGCGGCGCGTCCTGAACCGGATCACCCTTGGGCGGCTTCGTCGCCATCGCACGGTCCCCTTCGACTGCGTGTGGAAGTACCCGCCGATCCTCCCACGGGCCACCGACGGCCAAGCGCCCCGGTCCGGGCCGGTGCCGGGACCGGTCCGGCGGCCGTGCGGGGATCGGTCCGGGGCCGCGCGGCGACCGGTACGGCGGCCGGCCCGGCGTCCGGCGCGGGAGCGGATGCGGGTGCGAACCGGGGGAGCGGCCCGGCCCGGGGCCCGTCCCGCGTCCCGCGCCGCGGGCGGCCGGTCCGGGCCGCCCCGGATCCGGCTGTCAGTGCGCCGTGGCAGGATCGGGGGCGTGGCAGACACAGCATCGAAGAAGACCGACAAGACCTCCGGCGGCGCCCGTCCACGGCTGATGCTCATGGACGGGCACTCGCTGGCCTACCGCGCGTTCTTCGCGCTGCCCGCGGAGAACTTCACGACCGCGACGGGCCAGCCGACGAACGCCATCTACGGCTTCGCGTCGATGCTGGCCAACACCCTGCGTGACGAGGCGCCCACGCACTTCGCGGTCGCCTTCGACGTCTCCCGCAAGACCTGGCGCTCCGAGCGGTTCACCGAGTACAAGGCGAACCGCTCCAAGACCCCCGACGAGTTCAGGGGCCAGGTCGAGCTGATCGGCGAGCTCCTCGACGCGATGCACGCCCCCCGGTTCGCCGTCGAGGGCTTCGAGGCGGACGACATCATCGCCACCCTCGCCACCCAGGCCGAGGCCGAGGGCTTCGACGTCCTGATCGTCACCGGCGACCGCGACTCCTTCCAGCTCGTCACCGAGCACACCACCGTGCTCTACCCGACGAAGGGCGTCTCGGAGCTGACCCGCTTCACGCCGGAGAAGGTTCTCGAGAAGTACGGATTGACGCCCGCCCAGTACCCGGACTTCGCCGCCCTGCGCGGCGACCCGTCCGACAACCTCCCCGGAATCCCCGGCGTCGGCGAGAAGACCGCGGCGAAGTGGATCAACCAGTTCGGCTCGTTCGCCGAACTCGTCGAGCGCGTCGAGGAGGTCAAGGGCAAGGCCGGGCAGAACCTCCGCGACCACCTGGAGGCCGTCAAGCTCAACCGCGTCCTGACCGAGCTGGAGCGCGAGGTGGAGCTGGAGCGGACGGTCCCCGACCTGGAGCGCGCCCCGTACGACCGCAAGGCCGTGGCCCTGGTCCTGGACACCCTGGAGATCCGCAACCCGTCGCTGCGCGAGCGTCTCTTCGCCGTCGACCCGGGCGCCGAGGAGGCCGAGGTCACCCCGATCGCCGCGGACGGCGTGGAGATCGACGGCGCGATCCTCGGCACCGGCGAGCTGGCCCCCTGGCTGGCCGAGCACGGCACCGGCACGCTCGGCGTCGCCACGGTCGACACCTGGGCGCTGGGCACCGGCTCGGTCGCCGAGGTCGCGCTCGCCGCCACCGGGGGAGCGGCCGCCTGGTTCGACCCCGCCGAGCTGGACGAGGCCGACGAGAACGCGTTCGCCGCCTGGCTGGCCGACGCGGAGCGCACCAAGGTGTTCCACAACCTCAAGGGCGCCATCCGCGTCTTCGCCGAGCACGGCTGGGCCATCGAGGGCGTGCGCATGGACACCGCGCTCGCCGCCTACCTGGTGAAGCCGGGCCGCCGCTCCTTCGACCTCGACGCGCTGTCCCTGGAGTACCTGCACCGCGAACTGGCGCCCGCCGCGGCTGCCGACGGCCAGCTCGCCTTCGGCGCGGACGACGGCGCCGAGGCCGAGGCGCTGATGATCCAGGCCCGCGCCGTCCTCGACCTCGGCGAGGCCTTCGAGACCCGCCTCGGCGAGGTCGGCGCCGCGGACCTCATGCGTGACATGGAGCTGCCCACCTCGGCGCTGCTCGCCCGCATGGAGCGCCACGGCATCGCGGCCGACCACAGCCACCTGGAAGCCATGGAGCAGACGTTCGCGGGCGCCGTGCAGCAGGCCGTGAAGGAGGCGCACGCTGCCGCCGGGCACGAGTTCAACCTGGGCTCGCCCAAGCAGCTCCAGGAGGTCCTCTTCGGCGAGCTGGCCCTGCCCCGCACCAAGAAGACCAAGACCGGCTACACCACCGACGCCGACGCCCTGGCGTGGCTCGCCACCCAGACCGACAACGAGCTGCCGGTGATCATGCTCCGCCACCGTGAGCAGGCGAAGCTGCGGGTCACGGTCGAGGGCCTGATCAAGACGATCGCCGGCGACGGCCGTATCCACACCACGTTCAACCAGACGGTGGCCGCGACCGGCCGGCTGTCGTCCACGGACCCGAACCTGCAGAACATCCCGGTCCGCACCGACGAGGGCCGGGCGATCCGCCGCGGCTTCGTGGTCGGCGAGGGCTTCGAGTCCCTGATGACCGCCGACTACAGCCAGATCGAGCTGCGCGTGATGGCCCACCTCTCCGAGGACGAGGGCCTGATCGAGGCGTTCACCTCCGGCGAGGACCTGCACACCACGGTCGCCTCCCAGGTCTTCTCGGTCGAGCGGGACGCCGTCGACGCGGAGATGCGCCGCAAGATCAAGGCGATGTCCTACGGCCTGGCGTACGGCCTGTCCGCCTTCGGCCTCTCCCAGCAGCTGAACATCGAGGCGGGCGAGGCGCGCGCCCTGATGGACACCTACTTCGAGCGTTTCGGCGGCGTACGGGACTACCTGCGCCGGGCGGTCGACGAGGCGCGCGCGACCGGGTACACGGCGACGCTGTTCGGCCGTCGCCGCTACCTCCCCGACCTGAACAGCGACAACCGGCAGCGCCGTGAGGCGGCCGAGCGGATGGCCCTCAACGCGCCCATCCAGGGCACGGCGGCCGACATCGTCAAGATCGCCATGCTGCACGTCGACCGGGCCCTGCGCGAGGCGGACCTCAAGTCCCGCATGCTCCTCCAGGTCCACGACGAAATCGTGCTGGAGATCGCCCCCGGCGAGCGCGAGGCCACCGAGGAGATCGTCCGCCGCGAGATGGCGAACGCGGTCTCCCTGAGGGCCCCGCTCGACGTCTCGGTGGGCGTCGGCCGCGACTGGGAATCGGCCGCGCACTAGCCTCCGGCGGTCCAGCGAAGGGGGTGCCGCCCGGCGTCTGCCGGGCGGCACCCCCCGCTCGCTCGAGGCAGACGCCGGCCTCCTCCCCGCGGTCGGCTGCGGACACCGGTGAGCCCCGCTGCCTCGGCGCCCGCCCGCCCGCACGCCACGCGGCCCACCGTGGCCCCTGGGCCTGCTTCCCCGGGCCCCGCCTCATCCGGAAGCCCAGCCCGCGCCCAGTCCTGGGACACGGCGCCTGCGCGCCCCGGTGCAGCTCACCTAGCCCCGCCCGATCCGCGCTCCGGTGGACGGCTCCCGCAGGGCCCGTCCACGCCGAACCCCCGGAGGGGGGTTTCACTCACGTGGCCCCCGTCAGAACGCATCTCCCGGCTCTCAGCCGCAACACTGCGGGCATGGGTATACGCACGCTTCACCGTCTGACGGCCGAAGGCCCCCCGGCCCGGGTGCACAGCACCTCGGCCCCGGCCGCGCCCGTCTCGCCGGTCCCGGCCCTCGCGGCCGGCGCAAGCACCGCCCGCATCCCCGCCGACCCGGCCGCGACCCTGCGCAGAGCCGTGGCGGACCTCCGGCGCCGACCGGCCGCCGGCACCCGCCTGGCGCCCGTCTGGCGCGCCCGGGCCGACCTGGCCCGCGCCTACCTCGCGCTGCTGCTCACCCTGGTCCCCAGAGCCCGCCCACGGCGCACCCTCACCGTCTTCGTCGCCACGCTCAACGAGCCGCCGACCGGTCCCGGCGGGCGGAGGCCGGCACACCGGGACCGTCCGGGCGCGGGACCGGACGCCACCACCTGACCCCGGCGGCGTACCCGAGCACTCCGAGCAGCAGTCCGGTGCCCGCGCCGAAGCACAGCGTGGGCACCAGGTCCCAGGCGTTCGCGGACGGGCCCCAGTAGTCCCACCAGCGCGCCGCCCGCTGCACCGCCCCCACGAGCGCGCCGCCCCCGATCACGGCCCCGGCCCACCAGCGGTCCCGGCCGGACAGCACCGGCAGCACCGACGGCCCATCGGCCGGCGCCCGCCGCAGTGCCCGTACCAGGAACAGGGCGATCACCACGGCGGCGAACGCGGACGTGCCGTACTGCAGCCAGCTGTAGAGCGGCATCCCCGCCATGCTGCGCGCCAGACCCGGCACCAGCCGCGAGCCCCACCGGTCGTGGTGCGTGAACGCGTCCCACACGACATGGGTCAGCGCGCCGAGCGCCGCGGAGACGTACCACCGCAGCAGGACGACGAGCCGTACCCGCGCGCGGGGCGCACCGCAGCGCAGCAGGGCGGCCGGCGGCCCCTGCCGGCGCCGGGGCAGCAGGGCCACCAGCGGCTCCCGCACGAACAGCCACAACGCCACCAGCGTCCAGGCGACGACCACGTCCACACCGGCCACCCCGGCGAAGGAGTGGGTGACCGTCCCGAACTCCATGCCGCCCGGCACGGCACTCGCGGCGTAGAAGGGCAGGTCGGGCGCGAAGGACCCCGCGACGAGCACCGAGGGCACCAGCCGGCCCCGGCCGCCGCCGTCCCGGCGGACGGCGGGCAGCACGGCGGCCGCGTGGCTGAGCGTGAACGGCAACGGGACCCCCTGGGACGGCCGCCGGCGTACGGCGCCGGCACCGGTGATCGTCTGCCGTCCAGTATGCGTGAGCCCCCGTCGCCGCCCCCGAGGCCAACGGGAGTTGGCCAACCGGTGAAACTCGGGCACGAACGGGTGCCCGTGCCAAGCAAGTTGTCGTAGGGTCACCTGGGTCGCCCTGCGGAAACACAGGGTCGAACGCACATCGCACGGATGGAAAGGCGGCTCAGGGGCAACCACAGCACCGGGTCAACCGTCACACCAGAGCGAGGCAGTCGGACGGAGACGGACGCGCAGGCGTTCACGGGAGGGTTCACTCTATGGCGGCGCATTTCGGCAGGCGGCTGCGCAAGGGAGCGGCGACCACCGCAGTGGCGGCGGCGGCGGTCGCGGCACTGTCCGCGTCCCAGGCCCCGGGAGCCACCGGCGCGGACCAGGACAGACCCACCGCCGCCGGCTCCAGCACCCCCGCCCCCGACCCGACCACCGACGGCAACGCCACCGGCAACTCGCCGTACTACACGGACCTGCCGCCCCTCAAGAGCCCCAACCCCAGCCCGTCGCCCACCATCGGCACCCCCGTGGCCCGGGGTGAGGCCGAGGCCGGCATCCCCGCCACGGTCCTCGACGCCTACCGCAAGGCCGAGACCGAGCTGCGCTCCACCAAGCCCGGCTGCAACCTGCCCTGGCAACTCCTCGCCGCCATCGGCAAGGTGGAGTCGGGCCAGGCCCGCGGCGGCCGCGTCGACGCCGACGGCACCACCATCGGCCGGATCCTCGGCCCGCAGCTCGACGGCAACGGCTTCGCGCTCATCAAGGACACCGACCACGGCGCCTACGACGGCAACGGCCACTACGACCAGGCCGTCGGCCCGATGCAGTTCATCCCGTCCACCTGGGCCTGGGCCGGCCGCGACGGCAACGGCGACGGCAAGGCGGACCCCAACAACGTCTACGACGCCGCGCTCACCGCGGGCCACTACCTGTGCCGCAACGACTGGGACATGTCCACCGAGGGCGGCCTGCACAGCGCGATCCTCAGCTACAACAACTCCCAGGACTACCTCGACCTGGTCCTGAACTGGATGGACTACTACCGCAAGGGCAGCCACTCCGTCCCCGACGGCACCGGCGGCGTGCCCTCGCACCGCAGCGACGACCACACCGGGCAGCACACCGGCACCCCGACGCCCGCCGAGCCGCCGCGGACCAAGCCGCACCACAAGCCCGACAAGCCGCAGAAGCCCGGCACCCCCGGCGGCCCCGCGAGCCCCGACCCCACGCCGCCCAGCCCGCCCAGCCCGCCCGTCCCGCCGAAGCCGCCCACGCCCTCCGACACCGTCGACCACCTGAGCGACGCCGGCACCGGCAAGCTCACCGCGCGGGCCGGGGACGACTTCGCCCGGCGGATCAGCACCCGCGCCGAGACCAGGACCGGGACGGCCGTCGGCAAGGTCCGGATCCGCTTCACCATCACCGGCGACACCGACGCCACCTTCGCCGGCGGCGAGACGGTCGCCACCGTCGCCACCGACGCCAAGGGCGTGGCGGTCGCACCCGCCCTCCAGGCCGGCGAGAAGACGGGCGACTTCACCGTCACCACCGCCGTCGTCGGCCACCGGGCCAAGGGCGTCGACTACACCGCCACCGTCACCGCCCGCACCGCCGACACCCTCGCCCGCACCAGCGACACCCCGCTGACCTGCACCCCCGGCGGCGAGTTCGCCGACCAGGTCCAGGTGAAGGCGACCTACAAGGGCGCCGTCGCGGACCAGGTCGCCGCCACCGCCACCCTCATCAAGTCGGAGGACGACCCCACCGAGAACGACAAGGGCCCCTCCTTCAAGGACGCCGACGGCAAGCCGGTGCGCACCCTCACCGGCCTCAAGACCGACGACAAGGGTCTGCTCACGCTGCCCAAGCTGTACGCGGACGACACCACCGGCACCTTCCTGCTCCGCATCACCACCACCGGCGGCGCCACCCTCACCGTCGAACTGAAGGTCGCCGCGGCCGACGCATCGGAGAGCCCCTCGCCGAGCCCGTCCGCCACCTCCTGACCACACCGCACGGCACCAGCGACCCGCACACCCACAGGGCGCCCGCTCCGCACCCGCGGACCGGGCGCCCTGCGGGTGCGCGACGGTGTTCGGCGTCCCTCGCTCTTCGTCGTCCCTCGTTGACGGTCGTCCTCACGCGCGCGTGGCTGACGTGTTCTCCGGTCACCCGCGCGGGGACGACGTGTTCTCTTCTCACGCCCGCGTTGCTACCGTGCCCGACCTGACGACCCATCAGCACCAGACCGTCGGGAGGCCCCGCATGCGCGCCCTGCTCGCCGCCGCGACCGGCCTCGCCCTCGCCGTCGCCGTCGTCCTCGCCCTGACCGCCCTCGGCACACCGGCGGCCCGCACATCCCCCAAGCCGCTGCTGACCACCGTGCCCGCACACCCGTAGCAGCGACCCGCCAGGAGGGAGCCGCAATGCGCCGCAAGGCAAGCCTCGTCCTGCTCGCCTGCGCCGTGTTCTGCGCGGCGCTCGCCCCCCTGCTGCGCTGGTACGCCTTCCCGCGCCTGGCCCGCATCCCCGCCGGCCAGTACCAGGACATGGTCCTCGAGGCCAGGGACGCCACCCTCCTCGACTACGGCACCATGCGCGCCGAAAAGGTCCCGAAGGTCACCATCGTGCAGACCCTCAAAGGCAACGTCGAAGCCGCCGAGAACATCGAGAGGACCGCCGGCCGGCCCGTCGTCGTCTGGGACAGCCTCTCCTACGTCCAGGGACCCGACGGCAACATGGTCTCCCGGATCCCCGAACGCTACGTCTTCGACGCCCACTCCCAGGACCCCGTCCACGCCACCGGCGAAAGCGTCGACGGCGACCCCGTCACCCGCCACGGCATCGAGTTCAAGTGGCCCTTCCTCACCCAGAAGAGGGACTACGAGTACTTCGACGCACAGACCCGCACCACCAGCCCCATCCACTACCGGGGCACCCGCACCTTCCGCGGCCTGCACGTCTACTACTTCGAGCAGACCATCCCCTGGACCAAGGTCCCCATGCCCAAGACCATGCCGGTCAAAGGCATCACCCCCGCATCCGTCGCCAGGACCGGCACCACCCGCTGGTACACCACCGTCCGCAGGTTCTGGGTCGAACCCGTCACCGGAGCACCCGTCTACGGCGAGGAGCTCCACCGGGAGGAACTGCGCGGCGGCACCCTCCTCGGCGACCGCGCCAAGGTCACCGCCTTCGCCGGCCACGTGAAGATGCGCGAGGACTACATCGAGCACACGGTCGCCCTCGTCCAGCACAACCGCACCCTCGTCCTCACCCTCACCTCCTACCTGCCCTGGGGATCCCTCACCCTCGGCCTGCTGCTCCTCGCGCTCTCCCTCTGCCTGGAGGCACGCTCCCGCCGGCCCCAGGACCCGGAGGCCACCGAGACGCCCGCACCCGAGCCGGCCAGCGCCTGAGCCGGTCAGCGCCTGAGCGGGTCAGCGCCTGAGCCGCGAGTTCGTGAACCGCGTGGGCTCGGCGGTCGCCGGGTCCTCGGGCCACGGATGCTTCGGATAACGCCCGCGCAGCTCCGCCCGCACCCCCTTGTAGCCGTCCGCCCAGAAGGACGCCAGATCGGCCGTGACCGCCGCCGGCCGGCCCGCGGGCGACAGCAGATGCACGAGCAACGGCACGCCCGCCACCACCGGCGTCCGGCTCAGCCCGAACATCTCCTGCAGCTTCACCGCGAGCACCGGCCGCTCCGGATCCCCGTAGTCGACCCGAATCCGCGACCCGCTCGGCACGGTGATCCGCTCCGGCGCCAGCTCGTCCAGCCGAGCCGCCTCACCGCTCGTCCAGGGCAGCAGCCGCTCCAGCGCCCGACCGGCGTCGATCCGGGCGAGATCCGCCCGCCGCCCGGCCCGGCCCAGCTCCGGCTCCAGCCACTCGTCCACGCGCGCGTGCAGCGCGGCGTCCGACACGTCCGGCCACGGCTCCCCCAGACGCGCCCGCAGGAACGCCAGCCGCTGCCGCAGCACCCGGGCCTCCGCAGACCACCGCAACAGCCCAGGCCCCTCCAGCCGCAGCCCCTCGACCAGAGCCGCACGCACCAGCCCGCCATCGGCGTCCTTCAGCGGCCGCACGGACAGCTCGATCGCCCCCAGCCGCTCCACCCGCCGCGCCACCACGTCCCCGTCCGCCCAGCGCACCTCCTCGCGCTCGTCGAGGAACGCCCCGGCGGCCGCCCGCGCCACCCCCTCCGGCACCGCGGCCCCGAGCCGCACCCGCGCGTGCCCCTTGCCACCCGGCCGGTCCGCCACCGCGACGACGATCCACGCGGACCCGCGCAACGCCGACCCCTCGGACACCTCGGCCCGCGTCCCGGACGCCATCAGATACGAGCCGCCGTCGAGCCTCGCCACCCGCTCGGGAAACGCCAGAGCGGACACCAGCCCGACCAGCCCCTCCTCACCGACGGCACCCGCGGACGCGCCGGCGAGCCCGGCACCGGCCACCTCCGTCCCCGCCCCGGCGGCCCCTCCCGGCCGGCCATCCGGGCCGGCCCCGGGCGCGGACCGCGCCGACACGCCCCGCAGCCGCCGCACCTCCGCCGCCCACCGCCCCGCATAGCCGTCACCCCCCTGCCGGGCCCGCCGCAGCGCACCGGCGAGATCGTCCCCGTACTCCCGCGGCACCTCCTCCGACAGCAGCGCGACGACCGGCGCACCCGCGGCCCCCGTGTCCAGCAGCGCCCGCCCCAGCCGCGGATGCACACCCAGCCGGGCCAGCCGTTCACCCACCCGCGTGGCCCGCCCGGCCGAGTCCACCGCACCCACCGCCGCCAGCACCGACCGCGCCGCCGCCATCGCCCCGCCCGGCGGCGGATCGAGCAACGCCAGCCCGGAGGCCTCCGGATCACCCCAGCAGGCCGTCTGGAGCGCGAACGCCGTCAGGTCGGCCACCTTGATCTCCGGCGCCGGGAACGCCGGCAGCCGCACGTCCTCCGCCTCCGCCCAGCACCGGTACACCACCCCCGGCGCCAGCCGCCCTGCCCGCCCCGCCCGCTGCCGCCCCGCCGCCCGCGACGCCCGCACCGTCGCCAGACCGCTCAACCCGCGCGCGTGATCCACCCGCGGCTCCCGCGCCAGACCCGAGTCGACCACCACCCGCACCCCCGGCACCGTCAGCGACGACTCCGCCACCGACGTCGCCAGCACCACCCGCCGCCGCTCCCCGGCCGTCAGCACCGCGTCCTGCACGGCGGCCGGCGCCCGCCCGTGCACCTGGAGCACCTCCACCGCCCCCAGATCCCCCAGCTGCCCCGCCACCCGCCCGATCTCCCCGACACCGGGCAGGAAACACAGCACGTCACCCTCCCGCTCGGCCAGCGCCCGCCGCACCAGCGACGCCACGTGCCCCAGCAGCGCCGGATCGACCCACATGCCGTGCGGCGGCCGCACCGGACGGGCCGGCGGCGCCCACACCACCTCCACCGGATGCGAGACACCCTCGGCCGCCACCACCGGCGCACCCCCGAGCAGCCGCGCCCAGCCCTCCGCGTCCGTCGTCGCCGACGCCGCCACCAGCCGCAGCTCCGGCCGCAGCGTCTGCCGCACGTCCCACAGGAACGCGGCCACCGTGTCCGCGTCCAGGTGGCGCTCGTGACACTCGTCCAGGACGACCACGTCCACACCGGCCAGCTCCTGGTCACGCTGCAGCCGCTGCAGCAGCACACCGGTCGTCACGACCTCCACGCGCGTGTGCCGCCCCACCACCCGCTCGCCGCGCACCGTGAAGCCCACGCTCTCCCCGGGCCGCTCACCCAGCAGCCAGGCCATCCGCCGCGCCGCGGCCCGCGCCGCGATCCGCCGCGGCTCGGCCACCACGACCCGCCGCGCGGGACCGCCGCCGACCAGTCCCGCCAGCACCAGCGGCACCAGCGTCGTCTTGCCCGTACCCGGCGGCGCCACGAGCACGGCCGTGCCGTCCCCCTCCAGGGCGTCGCTCAGCGCGGGCAGGGCGGAACGGACGGGCAGCGCGTCCAGGGCGTCGTCACGGATCACGCCCCCAGTGTCGTACGACGACACGAACGCCCCGCACGCGCGCGTGCGGGGCGTTCACAAGACCGTTCCCCGGGCCGCTCACGACAGGGCCCGGACCGGAGAGCGCTCAGTCGCGCTCGCAGACGAAGATCGCCGTCCCCGGCAGCAGGTTCCCGCGCAGCGGCGACCAGCCGCCCCACTCCGCGGTGTTCCAGGCCGGCCACTCCGGCTCCACCAGGTCCACCAGCCGGAAACCCGACGCCACGACGTCCCGCACCCGGTCGCCGAGCGTCCTGTGGTGCTCCACGTACACCGCACGGCCTTCGTCGTCCTGCTCCACGTAGGGCGTGCGGTCGAAGTAGGACGACGACACCGACAGCCCCTCGGGACCCGGCTCGTCCGGGAACGCCCAGCGGATCGGATGCGTCACCGAGAACACGAACCGGCCGCCCGGCCGCAGCACCCGCCGCACCTCCCGCAGCACCAGCCGCGGATCGGCCACGAACGGCAGCGCCCCGTACGCGGAGCACGCCAGGTCGAAGGAGCCGTCCGCGAACGGCAGCGCCCCGGCGTCGGCACAGACCAGCGGAAACGATACGCCGATGCGCAGCGCGTGCTGGAGCTGGCGGTGCGAGACGTCCAGCGCCACCGGCCGCGCCCCCTGGGCGGCCAGCCAGCGCGCGCACTGCGCCGCGCCTGCGCCGATCTCCAGGACGTCCCTGCCCTTCAGGTCCTCCGGCGGGCCGAGCAGCTCGGCCTCCACCTCGTCCAGGCCCTCCGGGCCCCACACGAAACGGTCGTCACCGAGGAACGTCCCGTGTTCGACCTGGTACTCGTCGGCGTTCCGGTCCCACCAGCCACGGTTGGCGCGGGCGCTCTCCGCGACCCCGGCGTCACGGCGGGTCGCTTCCGGCTCGAACCCCTCGGGCTCGTGCGGTTCCGGCTCTTGGATGATCGGCTCCCTCGTCGTACCCTTCCGTCCAACCCGCCGGGCGAAGGCGTGTCTCGGAAGGGGTCCCACAGGCCTGTCCGGCCTCCTGGGACGATTCTTGTGCCGGAATTGCGGCGATCCGCCCCGGGTGTGCGCCTTCGCGCATTGACCCTGTCCGGCTGCCCCCGTATGCTACAAGTTGCGCTGCGGGCCTGCGCACCTCAGACGTAGCAGGCTGCGCTCGCATCTGTATGTATGTCCCCTCGGTTGTCGAGGCGCCACCGGGCACCCGGTGTCCTTATTGGTGGCGCTTCCTTGGCTGTCCGGCTTCTGCAGAGCGAAACGGGCTCCCGGCGTAAGCAGTACCTACGACTTCAATGTCCGTACCGGAGCCCTTTCCCACATGACGAGCAGCACCGAGACCACCGCCACCACCCCGCAGGTTGCGGTCAACGACATCGGTAACGAGGAAGCCTTCCTCGCCGCGATCGACGAGACGATCAAGTACTTCAACGACGGCGACATCGTCGACGGCGTCATCGTGAAGGTCGACCGGGACGAGGTCCTGCTCGACATCGGTTACAAGACCGAAGGTGTCATCCCGAGCCGCGAACTCTCGATCAAGCACGACGTCGACCCCAACGAGGTCGTTGCCGTCGGCGACGAGATCGAGGCCCTGGTCCTCCAGAAGGAGGACAAGGAAGGCCGCCTGATCCTCTCGAAGAAGCGCGCCCAGTACGAGCGTGCCTGGGGCACCATCGAGAAGATCAAGGAAGAGGACGGCATCGTCACCGGCACCGTCATCGAGGTCGTCAAGGGTGGTCTCATCCTCGACATCGGCCTCCGTGGCTTCCTGCCGGCTTCCCTCGTCGAGATGCGCCGTGTCCGCGACCTCCAGCCCTACGTGGGCAAGGAGCTCGAGGCCAAGATCATCGAGCTGGACAAGAACCGCAACAACGTGGTCCTGTCCCGCCGCGCCTGGCTGGAGCAGACCCAGTCCGAGGTCCGCCAGACGTTCCTCACGACCCTCCAGAAGGGTCAGGTCCGCTCCGGCGTCGTCTCCTCGATCGTCAACTTCGGTGCCTTCGTGGACCTGGGTGGCGTCGACGGTCTGGTGCACGTCTCCGAGCTCTCCTGGAAGCACATCGACCACCCCTCCGAGGTTGTCGAGGTCGGCCAGGAAGTCACCGTCGAGGTTCTCGACGTCGACATGGACCGCGAGCGCGTCTCCCTGTCGCTGAAGGCGACCCAGGAAGACCCGTGGCAGCAGTTCGCCCGTACGCACCAGATCGGTCAGGTCGTCCCGGGTAAGGTCACGAAGCTCGTTCCGTTCGGTGCGTTCGTCCGCGTGGACGAGGGCATCGAGGGTCTGGTCCACATCTCCGAGCTGGCCGAGCGCCACGTGGAGATCCCGGAGCAGGTCGTCCAGGTCAACGACGAGATCTTCGTCAAGGTCATCGACATCGACCTCGAGCGTCGTCGCATCAGCCTCTCGCTGAAGCAGGCCAACGAGTCCTTCGGTGCCGACCCGGCCTCGGTCGAGTTCGACCCGACCCTGTACGGCATGGCCGCGTCCTACGACGACCAGGGCAACTACATCTACCCCGAGGGCTTCGACCCCGAGACCAACGACTGGCTCGAGGGCTACGAGAAGCAGCGCGAGGAGTGGGAGCGCCAGTACGCCGAGGCGCAGACCCGCTTCGAGCAGCACCAGCAGCAGGTCATCAAGTCCCGCGAGGCCGACGCTGCCGCTGCCGCCGAGGGTGGCGAGGCTGCCGCTCCGGCCGCTTCGGGTGGCGGCTCGTACTCCTCCGAGGGTGCGGACACCTCCGGTGCCCTTGCCTCGGACGAGGCGCTGGCCGCGCTGCGCGAGAAGCTGGCCGGCGGCCAGAGCTGATCGCTGCCGCTGAGGCTTAGCAGGTAGACAGCTGCTGAGGGGCCGTACCTTCCGGGGTACGGCCCCTCAGGGCTTTCCGGGCTCCGCCACCCCTTCGACGGTCAGGGAGTCACCGGGATGTTGGTGAGGCCCTTGCCGCCGGTCACCGTGTTGCTGCTGTAGACCGTCGTCCGGCAGCTCGCGCCGGCGTTGGTGACGTCGATCGCCAGCCGGGTGGGGCCCTCGGCACCCGTCAATGTCGATTTGTTTCCTTTGAAGACCGTGCCGCAGCCCCAGCCGGACTGCTGCGTGTGGGTCTGGTAGCCGTCGTTCGTGGTGTTCGTGCCGGTGTTGTCCTGCACCAGGACGTCATCGCCCTTCACGTCCACCCAGGAGTCGTCGTAGTTCGCGCCGGTCAGCCCGCTGCCGTCGAACGTGTTCCCGACGATCCGCGCGCCGGTCGTCCCCTCCTTGATGTCGACGTTCTCGCCGCCCACGTCCGGGCCGATCCTGTTGCCCAGGATCTGGATGCGGTCGCTCCGGTCGGACAACGTGTTCGCGGTCCCCACGTACACGCCCTCGCCCATGCCGCGGCCGTCGTTCCCGGTGTCGTAGATCGTCGAGTTCCTGATCACGCCGTCCGTGCTGGAGTTGCGGAAATGCACGCCCTCCATGGTGAGCCCGTGCACGGTCACGCCGTCCACCACCACACCCGCGGCCGAGTCGATCATGATGCCCTTCTGGCCGCCGGTCACGGTCAGCCCACTGACCGTCCAGTAGGACGCGCCGTCCAGGTGCAGGCCGTAGCCGCCGCCCGCCCGCAGAACGGCCCCCGGAGAGCCCGTGAGGGTGATGCGGGCCGCGGCGGTGGCCGGAGTGACCGCCTTGAAGTTGCCGGTGTACGTACCGTCCGCCAGATGGATCATGTCGCCGGGCCTCGCGCCGGCGAGCGCGGTCTTGAGCTGGGCGGCGGTGCCCACCTCGACGGTCTGGGCGGCGGCGGCCGGGCCCGCGCAGAGCAGCGGGCCCCCGGTGAGGGCGAGCGTGGCGAGCAGGGAGGTGAGCGGCGTACGCGTGCGCATGGGGGTGCCTTCCTGTCGTACGGACCTGCCGCATAGTGCGATCTCATACATGAACGACAGGCGTGGATGTGAACGCCAGTTCTGGTGAAGGTGCGGACCAGTTGACGGAGCGTCAAGGCACCCGGCACGACATGCCTGATCAGCGACCCGCACCGGGAATGCCCCCGGCCCGGGGCGCGTTGTCGATGAAGGACACGAGGAGGAGCGGTCACAGTGCTTGATCCGCAGGGTTTGTACGCATGGGAGCCGAAGGGGCTGGCCGTCGTCGACATGGCGCTCGCCCAGGAGTCGGCCGGCCTTGTCATGCTCTACCACTTCGACGGATACATCGACGCGGGGGAGACCGGCGACCAGATCGTCGAACGCCTCCTCGACTCACTGCCCCACCAGGTCGTGGCACGCTTCGACCACGACCGGCTCGTCGACTACCGCGCCCGCCGCCCGCTGCTGACCTTCAAGCGGGACCGCTGGACCGAGTACGAGGTGCCCGCCATCGAGGTCCGCCTCGTCCAGGACGCCACCGGCGCCCCCTTCCTCCTGCTGTCCGGACCCGAACCGGACGTCGAGTGGGAGCGGTTCGCCGGCGCCGTCCAGCAGATCGTCGAGCGACTCGGCGTCCGCCTCTCGGTGAACTTCCACGGCATCCCCATGGGCGTCCCGCACACCCGGCCCGTCGGCCTCACCCCGCACGGCAACCGCACCGACCTGGTCCCCGGCCACCGCAGCCCCTTCGAGGAGGCCCAGGTGCCCGGCAGCGCCGCGTCGCTGCTGGAATACCGGCTCCTGGAAGCCGGGCACGACGTCCTCGGCGTCGCCGCCCACGTCCCGCACTACATCGCCCGCTCCGCCTACCCCGACGCGGCACTGACCGTCCTCGAGGCCGTCACCGCCGCCACCGGCCTGGTCCTGCCCGGGGTCGCCCACGCCCTGCGCACCGACGCGCACCGCACCCAGACCGAGATCGACCGGCAGATCCAGGAAGGCGACGAGGAACTGACCGCACTCGTCCAGGGCCTCGAGCACCAGTACGACGCCGCGGCGGGCGCCGAAAGCCGCGGAAACATGCTCGCCGAACCGGTCGACATCCCCTCCGCCGACGAGATCGGCCGCGAGTTCGAACGCTTCCTGGCCGAACGGGAAGGCGACAACTAGCCGTCCCGGCGACGTGTGAGGGGCGGCGGTCGGGGCTTCCCGGCGGCGCGCTAGGGGCAGGGTCCGAGGGCTTCCCGGCGGCGCGCTAGGGGCGGGGTCCGAGGGCTTCCCGGCGGCGCGCGAAGGGCGGCGGTCGGGGCTTCTCGAAGGGCGAAGGGCGATAGCCAGGGCTTCCCGGCGGAGCGACGACCAGCACCGGGTTTCGCGCCGGCGGTGAGAGCGACACCCGGGGGCTCGCCGTCACCGGCAGGGCCTAAGCTTCCGCACATGCTGAAAGTGGGCCTGACCGGCGGCATCGGCGCCGGCAAGAGCGAGGTGTCACGGCTGCTCGTCGAGCACGGAGCCGTACTCATCGACGCCGACCGCATCGCACGCGAGGTCGTGGCGCCCGGAACACCCGGGCTCGCAGCCGTCGTGGAAGCCTTCGGCTCGGACGTCCTCACCCCCGACGGAAGCCTCGACCGGCCCGGACTCGGCTCCATCGTCTTCGCCGACCCCCAGAAACTCGCCACCCTCAACGCGATCGTCCACCCCCTGGTCGGCACCCGCTCGCGCGAACTCGAGGACGCCGCGGCAGACGACGCCGTCGTGATCCACGACGTGCCCCTCCTCACCGAGAACGGCCTCGCCCCCCTGTACGACCTCGTGATCGTCGTCGACACCAGCCCCGAGACCCAGCTCGACCGCCTCGTGCGGCAACGCGGCATGACCGAACACGACGCCCGCGCGCGCATGGCCGCCCAGGCCACCCGCGAACAACGCCGCGAGATCGCCGACATCGTGATCGACAACGACGTCCCCCTCGACACGCTGCGCAAGCGCGTCGCGGAAGTCTGGGACGACCTCGCGCACCGCGCCCGGGAACAGCGACCGCCCTCCGGCGGTACCGCCCCCGCCGACGGCCCGGACCCCGCCTAGGCGACACCCCCGGCGCCGCCGAGGCGCGGAATACCCGTACTCCTCCGGGCGTTGAACCGCTTCAGCAAGGGAAGGATCTCAGCCGTGCCCGAGACCAGCGGTTCCACCGGACGTACCCCGGAGACGCACGTCATCGACTTCCGCGCCGCCGAGCAACTGCTCAACGCACGGGACCCCAGGGGCGCGGTGAAACTGCTCGACGGGGTCATCGCAGCCCACCCGGAGAACACCGCGGCCCGCCTCCTGCGTGCCCGCGCCTTCTTCGCGGCCGCCCAACTCCGCCCCGCCGAACTCGAGTTCACCATCGTGCTCGAACGGGAACCGGACAACGCCTTCGCCCACTTCGCGCTCGCCCGCACCTATGAACGCCAGGGCCGTCCCGACCAGGCCAAGCGCCACTTCCGGCTCGCCGCCGCACTCGACCCGAACCCGGACTACCTCAGGGCCGCCCGCTTCGACGACTGACGGTCACCAGGCGTCCCCGCCCGCCCGCGCTCACGGATGCCGGGGCCATCGAGGACCCTGCCGTGGCGGACCACCGTCCGGCGGACTGTACGGCGGCACGTCCGGACCCGGCTGGTAGTGCGGACCCTGCCGCATGTGCCGCAGGATCACGGCCATGTCCACCGTGACCACCAGCCACAACACCCCGCACGCGAGCGCCCAGCCCGGACGCCCGACCAGCGCGAACACCGCCGTACCGAACACGGCCCAGACGAATCCCCACACGCTCAGCCACAACCGCGCCCGCAGAGCACTGCGCGCGGTCACCGGCTCACTGCCCGTACGCATCGGATCACCACTCCTCCTTGCAACGTACTCTCCGTCCTCCCCGAGCGGAACGCCCGCCGGCGACGCACACGACGGCCAGGGATGATCACGGCAGACAGCAGAGACGGGGAGGCAGGGGGGCAGGGGGCAGGGGGCAGGGGGCAGAGAAGCCGGAGGAGGACGGGGGAGACGGGAAGACGGGAGAGAAGGGGGAACACTCCAACGGGTGAACCCGCGCCGCCCGGGAACGCTCGCTCCACCCCCACCCGTTCTCCGGGCATGACCACCCCCATGCGAGAAGGACACGAAGGAACAGGACCCGGCGCCATCACCCCCGACGGCTGCGCCGTCGACCTCTACACACGACTCCCCGTCGGCGACGAACCGGACATCATCACCGGCGCCGTGCCCCCCGGAGCGCACATCCTCGAACTCGGCTGCGGAGTAGGCCGGATCACCCACCCCCTTCAGCAACGCGGCTTCACCGTCACGGCGGTGGACGAGTCCGCCGACATGCTCACCCACGTCCGAGGAGCGCGCACCATATGCGTCCCCATCGAGCGACTGGACCTCGGCGAGAAGTTCGACGTCGTGATGCTCGCCTCCTTCCTCGTGCACGCCGGGGACACAGAGGTCCGCCGCGGCCTGCTGCGCACCTGCGCCCGCCACGTGGCGCAGGACGGCTGCGTGCTCATCCAGCGGGAAGGCCCGGACTACCACACCAACGTGCCCCGAGAGCGGGTCGACCCGAGCGGCTTCACCGTGCGCATCGTCTCGGCGGAACCGGTCGCAGACGGAGTGAACGCGGTACGCGCGGAGTACCGGTTCCCCGACGCGGTGTGGACCCAGACGTTCCTCGCCCGCCCCCTGACCAGAGAGCAGTTCGAAGAGGCTCTGGCAGAAGCGGGGCTGAAGGTGGACACCTACCTGACCCCGGACGGCACATGGGTCCGGGCGGTACCAGCGCCATAGCGGAGCCGATGAGGGAGGCGACGAAAGAGCCGACGAGCGAGTCGGCGGGAGAGTCGACAGGCGATGAGTTCCCGGCCCCACACCGGTCTACCTCGATGACAGCAAGCAGGACCGCTCGACTCAGGAGACCTCCATGTCCCAGACCACCGCCCCCGCAGCGACCGCCACCCCGCGCACTTCCGCCACCGCCCGCACCCGCGCGGCCCGCATCGCCCTGCGCACGGTGCAGGTGCTGCTCGCCCTCTTCTACGGGATCGCGAGCGCACTGCCCAAGCTGACAGCGCACCCGTCGGCCGCCGAGTCCTTCGACAAGATGGGCTGGGGAAGCGCGGGGATGTACACCATCGGCGCACTCGAACTCGTCGGCGCCGTCGCCCTGTTGGTGCCCGCGCTGCAGGCGGTGGCGGCCATGGCGCTCAGCGCGCTCATGGTCGGCGCGTTCATCGTCCAGCTCGCCGTCTTCGACGGCCAGTACGCGGCGACCCCGCTCATCCTGATCGTGCCGCTCGCACTCATCGCCTGGACCCGCCGATCCCACAACACCGACCTGCTGCGACTGCTGCGGGGCGCGGGGCGAACGGCTTGAGCGGGGTGCGGGTGCCGCCGGGGTGATGGACCGTCGTGAGGAAGGGCAGGGAGAGGGAGGGGAGGGTGGGGGAGGGGCCCCGGAGGTGAGGCAGGCTCAGCGTCCCCGAGGCCGTCCACCTGCTCCGCCGGCCCCACCGGCTCTCCCCGCCCCACCGGTGCTTCCGGACCTTCCGGCGCCGCCGAAACCGGTGGGTCCCTGGGGGGCGCCCGTTCCCGGTCCGCCGAGTCCGCCGAGTCCCCGGAGTCGTTCCAGTTCGCGGCGGTCCCGCTTGGTGGGGCGACCGGCGCCGCGGTCGCGGATACCGGCGGGGGCCACGGCATCGCGGGGCGGCGGCGGAGGCGAGTTGTCGATGTAGCACTGGACGGCCACCGGGGCACCGACGCGCTTGCGGATCAGGCGCTTGACGATCACGACCCGTTCGCGGCCCTCGTGCCGGAGCCGCACCTCGTCGCCGACGCGCACGGAGTAGGCGGGCTTCACCCGCTCGCCGTTGACGTGGACGTGGCCGCCACGGCAGGCGGTGGCTCCCAGGGAGCGGGTCTTGATCAGGCGCACGGCCCAGATCCAGCTGTCGATCCGCACGGTCTCGCCCGTACCGGGCCCCGCGGCCTCGGCGGCGGCCACCGCGGCGGCGGTCTTCGGGTCGAGCGGCCCGCCCTCGGCGGCCTCGGAGCGCTCGGTCTCCTCGGCGGGGGCCGCTTCACCCGGTCCGCCGGTGTCACCGTGCACGTTCTCGTCCGCGTCCTCGGAAGCCATGTCCCGACCTTAACCCGCCGGACCGGGCGACCCGGAGACGATTTTTCCGGGCCCAGAGCCCGTCGAGCGGCTCAGGTGCGGCTTGCCACTGTCGAGGCGACCTCACCGCCCCCCCCCCGACAGCCAGTCGGTCCTCGCGCCCTGCCGGGGTCCTCGGCGGGGCCGGGCATACGGTGGCGGTATGGACGACAGCAGCGGGCTAGCTCGGCTCGACCGGCGCGTCGCGGGGTGCCGGGCCTGTCCCCGACTGGTGGAGTGGCGGGAGGAAGTGGCCCGCACCAAGCGGGCGGCGTTCGCCGACTGGACGTACTGGGGACGGCCGGTACCCGGGTTCGGCCCGGCCGACGCCCGCCTCGTGATCGTCGGGCTGGCGCCCGCGGCGCACGGCGGCAACCGCACGGGCCGTATGTTCACCGGCGACCGTTCGGGAGACGTGCTCTACCAGGCGCTGTACGACCTGAGCCTGGCCTCGCAGCCCACCTCCGAGCGCATCGACGACGGGCTCGAGTTGTACGGCGTCCGGATCACCGCGCCCGTCCACTGCGCCCCGCCGGCCAACAAGCCCACCCCGGCCGAGCGGGACACCTGCCGCCCCTGGCTGGTGCAGGAGCTGAAACTGCTGCGTCCCACGGTCAGGGCGGCGGTGGTGCTCGGCGCCTTCGGCTGGCAGGCGGCACTGCCCGCCTTCAACGAGGCGGGCTGGCCCGTGCCCCGCCCCCGCCCCGCCTTCGCCCACGGCGCCCGGGTCACCTTGAACGGCTCGGCCACCCCCGAAGGCTCTGACGGCCCCGACAGCGACAGTCCTGACGGCCCAGACGGCCCGGCAAGGTCTGGCGGCTCAGACGGCCCGGACGACCCGGGCAGACTGGACGTCTTCGGCTGCTTCCACGTGAGCCAGCGCAACACCTTCACGGGCCGGCTCACCCCCGCGATGCTCCGTGAGGTGCTGCGTACGGCGGCCGACGCGGCCGGGCTGCCCTGACTCCGAAGGATCCCGCAGGACTTCCCTCTCAGGGCCGCCACACGTACCGCACGTCCGGCTCCCGCTCCTCGTTGGCGCTGCCGTCCGTGTGCTCGACGGCGACGAATCCGTGCCGCTCGTAGAAGCGGTGGGCGGCCTTGTTGACCTGGAAGGTCCACAGCGTGAGGCCCCGCGGGCTGCGCTCCTTGGCGAGGGTGACGAACCGGTCGCCGATGCCGTGCCCCCGCCAGTCAGGGGCGAGGTAGAGCTGGGACAGCTCCTCACCGTTCAGGACCATCACGCCGACGATCCCGCCGTCCTCCCCGGGCGCCTCGGCGACCCAGGTCTCCCGCAGCGGCACCACGACCTCCCGGAAATGCCCCCGTACGTCGTCGTCGGTGCGGGGCCGGACGACCGTGGGCAGCGCGGCGGAGAAGGAGCGCAGCCAGACGTCGGCGGCGGCTGGGGCGTCCGCCGGCACCGCCCGGCGCAGGACGACCGCGGCCGACGTCGGGTCCTGCCGTTCCTCCGGCACCACGGCCGTCGCCGTGATCTCCACCAGCTGCCCCGTGTACCCGAGGCAGGCGACACCGAGCAGAGTGGACGAGTGGGGACCCCGGCTCAGCCCCGACGCCTCCACGACCTCCCACACCGCGGACAGCACCGCGGTCTCACTGCTGACGACGTACACGTCCGTCGTCAGCACGTGCTCCAAGTCGCTTCCCACCGCCCGCAGTTGCTCGCGGAGGTTGGCTATGACCCGCTCGGCCTGCCGCACCGGATCCCCGGCTCCGACGATGTCCCCCTTCTCGTCGAGCGGCACGGCCCCCGCGAGGAAGGCGAGCTTCGTGCCGGCCTCGACGACGGAGGCGTGGGAGTAGGTGGGCGGTGGGAACAGGGCGGGAGTGGTCACGCGACGGATCATGGCGGCTCCTGGGCTGGCCGGTGCACAACCTCCCGATCATCTGCGCCCCGCCCCTGGCTCCGCACCCGAATTTCCGGTCGTGCCGCCTCCCCGCGTGCCGCCGCGGCCCTCGCCGACACCTCCCGACGTCTGCGCCGTAGACCGGCACTCGCCGCGCCGGACCGCCGGACCGCGGCCGCCGCGACAACCCTGAAGCCCGGGCTCTGCTCGGCCGCCTCGACCCGTTCGACGCGGTAGAGCCGGGTCGACGGGGCCGACACCGAGTACGGGTTGGCGCGCAGCAGATCGGGCTCGCCCAGCAGTTGTCGTACCAGCCCGGCGGTCCAGCCCCGGGCGCGCAGCCCCGCCAGGGACACATGGTCGCGGCGCCCCGTCGCTCCGCCGTGCGGTCCGGGCTCCGCTCGGCCTGCCGCATCCTCCCGGTCCGTCACCATGACCTCCCCCGTCGTGACATTGAGTGACGACTTCATTGATAACGCGCCCCACTGACAATCGGCTCGCCCCGCACCCCTCCACCGCCCTAGGCTCGCCGAACTCGGACGCACGCGAGTGCGCTCAGCCGGCACGCCCCCACCATCCAGCCCCACCCCACCCCACGCCCGACGCGCCGCCCCCCTCCTGCATGACTCCGCCCTCACCCCGGAGCCCACCCGTGCCCACGCTCCCGAACTCCGATGACGACTCCGCTCACGAAACCGATCAGAGCGTCGATCACGACGCCGACGCCGACTTCCTCTCCGCCACCGCCGACCGCCTGGCCGCCCTCCCCGCAGTCGAGGCGGTCGCCCTGGGCGGCTCCCGGGCCCAGGGCACCCACACCGCGGGCAGTGACTGGGACCTGGCCGTCTACTACCGTGGCGCCTTCGACCCGGCCGACCTGCGTTCCGTCGGCTGGGAGGGTGAGGTGTCGGAGATCGGCGGCTGGGGCGGCGGTGTGTTCAACGGCGGGGCCTGGCTGACCATCGACGGACGCAAGGTCGACGTGCACTACCGGGACCTGGACGTGGTCGAACACGAGCTGGCGGAGGCGAAGGCGGGACGGTTCCGGGTGGAGCCCCTGCTGTTCCATCTCGCGGGGATTCCCAGCTACCTGGTCGTGGCCGAGCTGGCCGTCAACCAGGTGCTGCGCGGCGAGCTGCCCCGCCCGGAGGGGTACCCGGCCGAGCTTCGCCGGACCGCCTCGGAGCGCTGGGCCGGCACCGCCCGGGCGACCCTGGCCTACGCCAAGGCCAACCACGCCCCGCGGGGCCGTCTCACCGAGGTGGCCGGCGCGCTGGCCACCGCCGCCGTGCAAGCCGGCCACGCGGTGCTGGCGGCGCGCGGCGAGTGGGTGACGAACGAGAAACGGCTGCTGGAGCGGGCCGGACTGCGCCGGATCGACGAGGTGATGGCCGCGCTGCGACCGGACCCGGCAACGCCGGCCGACGCGATCGAGGCGGCGGAGCGCATCATCGACCGAGCGACCCGGCCGTGACGCGGGAGCGTCATCGCCCCACGCCCCGATTGCGTTCATGAAGAACCCGTCCTCCCCGCCACCTTTCACCTCCCCGCAACACGACCACCCCGTTCGCGTGTGGGACGTGATCTACCGTGGAAGTCGCACACCACAGCCCGGCCACCGTCGTCCGAAGGCACATCCCGCCCTCGTACGAACAGGAGCCCCGTGTCGCGCCGCGCCGCACTGTCCCCGCCGCCCTGGCTCACCCACGCCCTGCGCACCCAGCGCGGGCCCGTCCCGTGGAGCGCGGTGGCGCGGGGCGCGCTCGCCGCCGGGCCGCTCCTGCTCGCCGGTGTCCTCGGCGGCCGTACCGCGATGGGTGTCCTGGCCGCCATCGCCGCGATGCTCGTCGGCATCAACGACCGGCCCGGCAGCCGGCGGGCCTCCGTCAGGCGGCTCGGGGTGCCCGCCCTTGCCGGGGCCCTCGGGCTGCTCGTGGGGACGTACGGCGGGCAGTGGCTGCCCGCCGTACCGCTGACCCTGCTGCTGACCGCGCTCGGGCTCGTCGCCGGCGCCGTCAGCGCGGTCGGGCCCGTCGCCTCCGCGGCGGGCACCCAGTTGCTGGTGACGGCAGCCGTGGGCGCCGGGATGCCGGCGGCGCAGAGCGGCTGGCAGCGGGCCCTCGCCTTCCTCGCCGGCGCGGGCTGGCTGCTCCTGCTGCGGCTCGCGCTGCCCACCCCCGGGTCGCTCACCGGGGACTTCCGGTTCGACGGTGAGCGCGAGGCGGTCGCCGACGTCTACGACGCCGTCGCCGCCCTGCTCGACGCCGTGGGCGGCGAGGGTGCCAGCACCCGCCGGGCCGCGCTCACCGCCGCACTCGACCACGCGCAGGACGCCCTCGCCGGGCCACGGCTGCGCCGGCAGGCGAGCTCGGCGGCCGAGCGCCGGCTGCACGCCCAGTACGCCGCCGCCCTGCCGCTCGCCGCCGCCGTCGACGGCGCCTACGACACCGAGCACGCGCGCGTGCGCGGCCGTCTGCAGTCCGGGGCCGTGCTCGCCGGGGATGCGCTCAAA
>NZ_JARAUO010000020.1:0-139229 GCF_033792105.1 Streptomyces sp. WI03-4A | reverse complement strand
GCCGGGAACCGGCCGGGCCGGCCCGCGACGCGCTGCGCCGGCTGGCGGGAGTGGTGCGGCCCGCGGGCGGCACGGGCGCGGCCCCCGCACCCGCCTCCGCCACCGACACCGTCGGCGACACCCACCTGCTGGCCTACGCCCTCGGCTCCGGCGAGGGCTTCGTGCTCGGTGTGGCCACCACCCAGCGCGAACCCGGCGACCACACCGTCGCCTCCGTCGCCTCCGTGCTCCTGTCCCTGCTCACCGGCGAGCACCAGAGCGGCGCCGGTGCGGCCCGCTCGTCCGCGCTCGTACGGCTGCTGCTCGGCGCCGCGCCGGAGGCGGTCGCGCCGCTGCTGGAGCCCGGCGGCGGGCGGTGGGTCGTGGTGCACGCCCGGCCGGAGACACAGCTCCCGGACGCGGTGGCGGCCTCGGCGCTCGGCGCGGCCCTCGGCTCGCCCCTGGTCGACCTCGCCGGGGACGTCGTACGGGTGCTGGTGCCCGCCGGGCGGGAGCCGGCCTCGCAGCCGGGCTGGGCCCTCGGTGTCAGCGCGGCCGTCGAGCCCCGGGAGTGGCCGGCCGCCGACCTCCAGGCCGCCCGCGCGCTGGCCCGGGCCCGCGCCACCCGCGGCCCGCTGGTGCGGCACGACGTCCGATCGGGCCTCGCCGACCTGGTGTCCCGGCCGGACGCGGAGGCGCACGCGCGTGCGCTGCTCGCCCCGCTCGCCGGCCGGCCCGAACTCGCCGTGACACTGCGGGCCTGGCTCTCGCTGCACGGGAGTTGGGACCGTACGGCGGTGGCGCTGGGCGTGCACCGCAACACGGTGCGGCAGCGGATCGCCCGCTGCGCCGCCCTGTTGGCGGCGGACCTGGACGACGCGGACCTGCGGATGGAGCTGTGGTTCGCGCTGCGGCACGGTGCGTGACCCGCGTCCCAGGGTGCGGTATGCCGAAGACGCGCGGGGCCCGCTGCCCCACAATGGGAGGCATGCCGATATCCGGGACACCCAGCCGCGCCCAGCTCGTCGACCACCTGGTGAGGACCCGTATCGCGGGGGACGTCGCCACGCCCCGTGAGAACAACCTCTCCCACTACCGTCAGCTCGCCAACGGTGTCCGCAACTTCTGGCTCGGCCTGGAGCTGGGCGACCGCTGGCGGGACGAGCAGGACGTGCTCGCGGTCATGGCCGAGCGGGTCGGCGTCAACGACGATCCCGAGTACAGGTACGGGCAGGACACCATCGACCCCGAGCTGACGGTGGACGCGCTGGAGCGCCTCGCGCGGCGGCTGCGCAAGGCGGCCGACGGGCGGCAGCGGGTGCTGTTCGCCACCGGCCACCCCGGCGGCCTGCTGGACGTGCACCGGGCCACGGCCGCGGCGTTGCGGGCCGCCGGCTGCGAGATCGTCGTCATCCCGGACGGGCTGCAGACGGACGAGGGTTATGTGATGCAGTTCGCGGACGTGGCCGTCCTGGAGCACGGCGCGACGCTGTGGCACACGCATTCCGGTGAGCCGATGCGGGCCATCCTGACGGGACTTGAGCGCGAGGGGCGCCCGCTGCCCGACCTGGTGGTCGCCGACCACGGCTGGGCGGGGTACGCCGGGCAGCACGGGGTCGACTCGGTCGGGTACGCCGACTGCAACGACCCGGCGCTGTTCCTCGCCGAGTCCGAGGGCACCCTCCAGGTGGCGGTGCCGCTCGACGACCATGTCATCAGCCCGCGTCACTACGACCCGATGACGGCGTATCTGCTGGCGGAGGCCGGGCTGTCCTGACGCCCGGCACCATGCCCCGCACCACGCCCGGCACCGGGCCGGAACATGGCTGACGGGTGCGGTCCCGGCCCGGGACCGCACCCTCACCTCAGCCGAGGACGGTTCTAGTAACCTCCGTGTCCTCCACCGCCGTTGCCGCCATGGCCGCCGTAGCCGCCATTGCCGTAACCGCCGTGGTCGCCGTTGCCGTAACCACCGTGGTCGCCGTTGCCGTAACCGCCGTGGTCGCCGCGACCGCCGTAGCCGTCGTCGTCGTCGTCCCACCAGCCGTTGTCGTGGCCCCAGCCGTTGTCGTGGCCCCGGTCGTTGTCCCCATAGTCCCTGCTGTGGCTGTAGCCGCCGTGGTCGCCGTGGTCCGACGCCGAGGCAGTGCCCGCCGCCCCGATCGCGGCTCCGCCGGCCAGCAGGAGTCCGACTGCGGACGTCGCGACAAGACGCCTCGTGCGTGTTGCTCGCATGGGAGTACCTTCCATCGTCTCTCGTGGCCCCTGAGGGGTCGTCACGAGGCGGATGGCCGTCGCCGCACGGGAACGAGAAGGGTGCGGCGCGGTCTGTTGGATGTCACCGCTGGCTCATGAGCGGCATCTCCGCCGGCCGACGCCTGCGCTCCCTGCCGGAGGGTGTCGCGGCTGAGGTCAGAGCTGTGCCGGACCTCGTCGGCCGCCTGTGCCGTGCACTTGCGGCTTACACCCAGAGAGCCTAGTACCCCACCCGTCACTCGTCATCTCGGGCGACTAATCGCGTCACATTCATCGCGGGACGCGTACCACGCCCTCCTGGATCACCGTGATGGCGAGCCGTCCGTCCTGGGTGTGGATACGGGCCTGGCCCAGGCCCCGGCCGCCGTGCGCCGACGGCGACTCCTGGTCGTACAGCAGCCACTCGTCGGCGCGGAACGGCCGGTGGAACCACATGGCGTGGTCCAGGGAGGCGCCGACCACGTCGCCCACCGCCCAGCCGCCGCGCCCGTGCGCGAGCAGCACGGAGTCGAGCAGGGTCATGTCGGAGACGTAGGTGGCGAGGACCACGTGGAGCAGGGGGTCGTCGTCGAGCTTGCCGTTGGTGCGGAACCACACCTGGGAGTGCGGCTCGCGCGGCTCGCCGAACCTGCCGTACGGCGGCTCGTCCGCGTAGCGCAGGTCGATCGCCTCGCGGGCCTCCAGGAAGCGCTCCACCACCTGGGGCTCCAGGTGGCCGTAGCCGCGCAGCCGCTCCTGGGAGGTGGGCAGGCCGGCCGGGTCGGGCGCGGCCGGCATGGGGGCCTGGTGGTCGAGGCCCTCCTCGTACGTCTGGAAGGACGCCGAGAGGTGGAAGATCGGCTTGCCGTGCTGGACGGCGACCACGCGGCGGGTGGTGAAGGACCGGCCGTCGCGGATGCGGTCGACGGTGTAGACGATCGGCGCGCCCGGGTCGCCGGGGCGCAGGAAGTACGCGTGCAGCGAGTGGGCGGGCCGGTCGGCGGGGACCGTGCGGCCTGCGGCGACCAGCGCCTGCGCCGCGACCTGCCCGCCGAACACGCGCGGGACGACGGCGGCGCGGGACCGGCCGCGGAAGATGTTCTCCTCGATCTGCTCCAGGTCGAGCAGATCGAGGAGACTCCGAAGTGCCTGGCTCATGGCTCTCAGTTGTACCGGCCAGTCGTCACGGGGTCCTTACAGACCCATGTCCTTGGCGATGATCGTCTTCATGATCTCGCTGGTGCCGCCGTAGATGCGGTTGACGCGGTTGTCCGCGTACAGGCGGGCGATCGGGTACTCGTTCATGTACCCGTAGCCGCCGTGCAGCTGGAGGCAGCGGTCGATCACGCGGTGGGCGACCTCGGTGCAGAAAAGCTTGGCGGAGGCGGCCTCGGCGGGGGTGAGCTCACCGGCGTCCAGCGCCTCGGTCGCGCGGTCGGCGACGGCCTCGGCCGCGTCCACCTCGGCCTGGCAGGCGGCCAGCTCGAACTTGGTGTTCTGGAAGTGGGCGACCGGCTTGCCGAAGACGGTGCGCTCCTGGACGTACTGCTTGGCGAACCGGACGGCGGCCTTGGCCTGGGCGTAGGCGCCGAAGGCGATGCCCCAGCGCTCGGAGGCCAGGTTGTGGCCGAGGTAGTAGAAGCCCTTGTTCTCCTCGCCCAGCAGGTCCTCGACCGGGACCTTGACGTCGACGAACGCCAGCTCGGCGGTGTCGGAGGTCTTCAGGCCGAGCTTGTCCAGCTTGCGGCCGACGGAGTAGCCCTCGGACTTGGTGTCGACGGCGAAGAGGGAGATGCCGTGGCGGCGGTCCTCGGCGGTCGGCGCGGCGGTGCGGGCGCAGACGATGACCTTGTCGGCGTGCACACCGCCGGTGATGAAGGTCTTGGCGCCGTTGAGGACGTAGTGGGTGCCGTCCTCGGAGAGCTTCGCGGTGGACTTCATGCCCGCGAGGTCGGAACCGGTGCCCGGCTCCGTCATCGCGATGGCCCACATCTCCTCGCCGGTGACGAACTTCGGCAGGAAGCGCTTCTTCTGCTCGTCGGTGGCGAGCATCTTGATGTACGGCAGGGCGAGCAGCACGTGCACGCCGGAGCCGCCGAACTGGACGCCCGCGCGGGCGGTCTCCTCGTAGAGGACGGCCTCGAACTTGTGGCTCTCCATGCCCGCGCCACCGAACTCCTCGGGGACGTTGATGCCGAAGATGCCCAGCTCGCCGAGCTTGTAGTAGAAGTCGCGCGGGGCCTGGCCGGCCGCGAACCACTCGTCGTAGACGGGCACGACCTCGGCCTCGATGAAGGCGCGGAGGGTCTCCCGGAACGCCTCGTGATCCTCGTTGAACACCGTACGGCGCACGCCGCCCACCTCCAGGTACCTGTCTAAGCGCTTGCTCACTCTCGAAGATACCGGCCAGTACGCACAGGCGTCCAGGGTGAGGTGCGCCACCCGTCCGGGTCAGCCCTCCGCGGTGCCCGCCGCGGCGAAGGCGCCCCGGGCCATCCGGTGCAGCAGCGCAGCCATGGCCCCGCGGCCGGGCAGGGTGCCGGCGCGGCCGAGGTGCGGGGTCGAGTTCAGCAGGCCGAAGACGGAGTGGACGGCGGAGCGGGCCGACGGCTCGGTGAGGGCCGGGTAGACCTCCCGGACCACCTCGACCCACAGCTCCACGTACTGCCGCTGGAGCTGGCGCACCAGCTTGCGGTCGCTGTCGCGCAGCCGGTCCAGCTCACGGTCGTGCAGGGTGATCAGGGGGCGGTCGTCCAGGGCGAAGTCGATGTGGCCCTCGATGAGCGAGTCCAGCACCGCCGGGGCGCCCGAGCGCCCGTCGGCCTCCGCCAGGCGCCGCTTGGCCCCGGTCAGCAGCTGGCCGCTGATGCCGACCAGCAGCTCGGCGAGCATCGCGTCCTTGCCCGGGAAGTGCCGGTACAGACCGGGACCGCTGATGCCGACCGCCGCGCCTATCTCGTCCACGCCGACGCCGTGGAAACCACGCTCGGCGAAGAGGCGGGCGGCCTCCTTGAGGATCTGCTCGCGGCGGGTGGGGGCGTCGGCTCTGGTGACCATGCCTGCAATTCTAGACAGCGAGGTTAGCGGTCGTTAACCTGAAGGAAATGGTTAACGCTCATTAACAGTACGACCACTGGGTGAGGGGACCGCAGGATGCAGGAGGCACCGGAGCTGACGAGCGCGGCAGATCCCGCGTCGGAGGCCTGGCGAGCCAATGAACAGGCTCACCTCGCCCTCGTCGGCGAGCTGCGCGCCAAGCTGGGCGCGGCCGCCGAGGGCGGCGGGGAGAAGGCGCGGGCGCGGCACACCGCGCGCGGGAAGCTGCTGCCGAGGGACAGGGTGGACACCCTGCTCGACCCCGGCTCACCGTTCCTTGAGCTGGCCCCCCTCGCCGCCGACGGGATGTACGACGGGCAGGCACCGGCCGCCGGCGTGATCGCCGGGATCGGGCGGGTCAGCGGGCGCGAGTGCGTGATCGTCGCCAACGACGCCACCGTCAAGGGCGGCACCTACTACCCGATGACCGTGAAGAAGCACCTGCGCGCCCAGGAGGTGGCCCTGGACAACCGGCTGCCGTGCGTCTACCTGGTCGACTCCGGCGGGGCGTTCCTGCCGATGCAGGACGAGGTGTTCCCGGACCGCGAGCACTTCGGGCGGATCTTCTACAACCAGGCGCGGATGTCCGGCGCCGGGATCCCGCAGATCGCGGCCGTCCTCGGCTCGTGCACGGCCGGCGGCGCGTACGTGCCGGCCATGAGCGACGAGGCCGTGATCGTGCGCAACCAGGGGACGATCTTCCTCGGCGGCCCGCCGCTGGTGAAGGCGGCCACCGGTGAGGTCGTCACGGCCGAGGAGCTGGGCGGCGGCGAGGTGCACTCCCGGGTCTCCGGTGTCACCGACCACCTCGCCGAGGACGACGCGCACGCCCTGCGGATCGTGCGCGACATCGTCGCCACGCTCCCCGCCCGGCAGCCGCTGCCCTGGGAGGTCACGCCGGTCGTCGAGCCGAAGGTGGACCCGTACGGGATCTACGGCGCCGTCCCCGTGGACTCGCGCACCCCCTACGACGTGCGCGAGATCATCGCGCGCGTGGTCGACGGCTCCCGGTTCGCCGAGTTCAAGAGCGAGTACGGGCAGACCCTGATCACGGGCTTCGCCCGGATCCACGGGCACCCGGTCGGGATCGTCGCCAACAACGGCATCCTCTTCTCGGAGTCCGCGCAGAAGGGCGCCCACTTCATCGAGCTGTGCGACCAGCGCGGCATCCCGCTGGTGTTCCTGCAGAACATCTCCGGCTTCATGGTCGGCAAGGACTACGAGGCGGGCGGCATCGCCAAGCACGGCGCCAAGATGGTCACGGCGGTGGCCTGCACCCGGGTGCCGAAGCTGACGGTGGTGGTCGGCGGCTCGTACGGGGCCGGCAACTACTCGATGTGCGGCCGGGCCTACTCCCCCCGCTTCCTGTGGATGTGGCCCAACGCCAAGATCTCCGTGATGGGCGGCGAGCAGGCCGCCTCCGTGCTCGCCACGGTCAAGCGGGACCAGCTCGAGGCACGCGGCGAGGACTGGGCGGCCGAGGACGAGGAGTCCTTCAAGGCGCCGATCCGCGCGCAGTACGAGCACCAGGGCAACGCCTACTACGCCACCGCCCGCCTCTGGGACGACGGCGTCATCGACCCGCTGGAGACCCGTCAGGTGCTGGGACTCGCCCTGACGGCCTGTGCCAACGCGCCCCTGGGAGACCCCCAGTTCGGCGTCTTCCGGATGTGAGGAGGGGAATCGTGTTCGACACAGTGCTGGTGGCCAACCGGGGCGAGATCGCCGTACGGGTCATCCGTACGCTCCGCTCGCTGGGCGTGCGCTCGGTGGCGGTCTTCTCCGACGCCGACGCCGACGCGCGGCACGTCAGGGAGGCCGACACGGCGGTACGGATCGGGCCCGCGCCCGCGTCCGAGAGCTATCTGTCGGTGGAGCGGCTGCTGGAGGCCGCCGCTCGCAGCGGCGCCCAGGCCGTCCACCCGGGGTACGGCTTCCTCGCCGAGAACGCGGGCTTCGCCCGCGCGTGCGAGGAGGCGGGGCTGGTGTTCATCGGCCCCTCGGCGGACGCGATCGCGCTGATGGGCGACAAGATCCGCGCCAAGGAGACGGTGAAGGCGGCCGGCGTCCCGGTCGTGCCGGGGTCGAGCGGCAGCGGGCTCACGGACGCCGAACTGGCCTCCGCCGCCCG
The DNA here is from genome assembly GCF_033792105.1 of Streptomyces sp. WI03-4A. NCBI lineage: Bacteria > Bacillati > Actinomycetota > Actinomycetes > Kitasatosporales > Streptomycetaceae > Streptomyces > Streptomyces sp. WI03-4A. The sequence goes on along the minus strand of NZ_JARAUO010000020.1, from coordinate 131,788 downwards.
CGAGATCGGCGTGCCGGTGCTGCTCAAGCCGTCCGCCGGCGGCGGTGGCAAGGGCATGCGGCTGGTGCGGGACGTGACCGCGCTGGAGGAGGAGATCGCGGCCGCCCGCCGCGAGGCCCGCGCCTCCTTCGGGGACGACACCCTGCTGGTGGAACGGTGGGTCGACCGCCCCCGGCACATCGAGATCCAGGTGCTGGCGGACGGCCACGGCAACGTGGTCCACCTCGGCGAGCGCGAGTGCTCCCTGCAACGGCGGCACCAGAAGATCATCGAGGAGGCGCCCAGCGTGCTCCTCGACGAGGCGACCCGGGCCGCGATGGGCGAGGCCGCCGTGCAGGCGGCGCGCTCCTGCGGGTACCGGGGCGCGGGCACGGTGGAGTTCATCGTGCCGGGCGGCGACCCGTCGTCGTACTACTTCATGGAGATGAACACCCGCCTCCAGGTGGAGCACCCGGTCACCGAGCTGATCACGGGCCTGGACCTGGTGGAGTGGCAGCTGCGGGTGGCGGCCGGGGAGCCGTTGGGCTTCGGGCAGCAGGACGTGACACTGACCGGCCACGCGGTCGAGGCCCGGATCTGCGCCGAGGACCCCGCGCGCGGCTTCCTGCCCTCCGGTGGCACGGTGCTGCTGCTCGACGAGCCGCAGGGCGACGGCGTCCGCACCGACTCCGGCCTCAGCGAGGGCACCGAGGTGGGCAGCCTGTACGACCCGATGCTGTCCAAGGTCATCGCCTACGGCCCCGACCGCGCGACGGCGCTGCGCAGGCTCCGCTCCGCCCTGGCGGGGACGGTCACCCTGGGGGTGCAGACCAACGCCGGGTTCCTGCGGCGGCTGCTGGCGCACCCGGCGGTGGTGGCGGGCGAGCTGGACACCGGTCTGGTGGAGCGCGTGGTGGACGAGCTGGTCCCCACCGAGGTGCCGGAGGAGGTGTACGAGGCGGCGGCGGCCGTGCGCCAGGAGGCGCTGCGGCCTCGGGGCGAGGGCTGGACCGACCCCTTCTCGGTCCCGAGCGGCTGGCGCCTCGGCGGCACCCCGAAGGCGGCCGCCTTCGACCTGCGGGTGACCGAGCCGGTCAGGTACACCCCGCGCGGCGCGCACAGCGTCGCGGGCGACCGGGTGTCCGTCACCCTCGACGGCGTCCGCCACTCCTTCCGCCGGGCCGGTGACTGGCTGGGCCGGGACGGCGACTCCTGGCAGGTGCGGGACCACGACCCGGTGGCGGCTTCCCTGTCCGGGGCCGCGCACGCGGGCGCCGACTCGCTCACCGCGCCCATGCCGGGCACGGTGACCGTGGTGAAGGTGGCCGTGGGCGACGAGGTCACGGCGGGTCAGAGCCTGCTGGTGGTCGAGGCGATGAAGATGGAGCACGTCATCTCCGCCCCGCACGCCGGCACCGTCGCGGAACTGGACGTCACCCCGGGTTCGACGGTCGCCATGGACCAGGTCCTCGCCGTCATCGCACCCAAGGAGGAGGCGGAGTGAGCGCCGACGCCCTGCCCATGGTCGTACCCGCCCAGGACCTGCCCGCACGGGTACGGATCCACGAGGTCGGCGCCCGCGACGGACTGCAGAACGAGAAGACGGCCGTGCCCACGGCGGTGAAGGCGGAGTTCATCCGCCGCCTGGCCGACGCGGGCCTGACCACGATCGAGGCGACGAGCTTCGTCCACCCCAAGTGGGTGCCCCAGCTCGCCGACGCCGAGGAGCTGTTCCCGCTCGTCGGCGGCCTCGACGCCGACCTCCCGGTGCTGGTGCCCAACCAGCGCGGCCTGGAGCGGGCCCTCGCCCTCGGCGCGCGCCGCATCGCGGTGTTCGCCAGTGCCACGGAGTCCTTCGCCAAGGCCAACCTCAACCGCACCGTGGACGAGTCGCTGGCCGTGTTCGAGCCGGTGGTGCGGCAGGCGAAGGACGCGGGCGCGCACGTCCGCGGCTATGTCTCGATGTGCTTCGGCGACCCCTGGGAGGGAGCGGTCCCGCTCCACCAGGTGGCCCGCGTCTGCACGGCCCTGCGGGACATGGGCTGCGACGAGCTGAGTCTCGGCGACACGATCGGGGTCGCCACCCCGGGGCATGTCCTGGAGCTGCTCTCCCTGCTCAACGAGGAGGGCGTGCCGACGAACACCCTCGGCGTGCACTTCCACGACACGTACGGCCAGGCGCTCGCGAACACCTACGCGGCCCTGGAACACGGTGTGACGACGATCGACGCGTCCGCCGGGGGCCTCGGCGGCTGCCCGTACGCCAAGTCCGCCACCGGCAACCTCGCCACCGAGGACCTCGTCTGGATGCTGCACGGCCTCGGCATCGAGACCGGGGTCGACCTCGGCCGTCTGACCGCCACCAGCGTGTGGATGGCCGAACAGCTGGGCCGCCCGAGCCCGTCCCGTACCGTCCGCGCTCTCTCCCACAAGGACCAGTGATCAGCATGGACCACCGCCTCAGCCCCGAGCTGGAGGAACTCCGCCGTACGGTCGAGGAGTTCGCGCACGACGTCGTGGCGCCGAAGATCGGCGACTTCTACGAGCGGCACGAGTTCCCGTACGAGATCGTCCGCGAGATGGGCCGCATGGGCCTGTTCGGGCTGCCGTTCCCGGAGGAGTACGGCGGCATGGGCGGCGACTACCTGGCCCTCGGCATCGCCCTGGAGGAACTGGCCCGGGTCGACTCGTCGGTCGCCATCACCCTGGAGGCGGGCGTCTCCCTGGGTGCCATGCCGATCCACCTGTTCGGCACCGAGGAGCAGAAGCGGGAGTGGCTCCCCCGGCTGTGCGCCGGCGAGATCCTCGGCGCCTTCGGTCTGACCGAGCCGGACGGCGGCAGCGACGCGGGCGCCACCCGGACCACGGCCCGCCTCGACCCGGAGACGGACGAGTGGGTGATCAACGGCTCGAAGTGCTTCATCACCAACTCAGGTACGGACATCACCGGTCTGGTGACGGTCACGGCGGTCACCGGCCGCAAGCCGGACGGCAGGCCGCAGATCTCGGCGATCATCGTCCCGTCGGGCACCCCCGGCTTCACGGTGGCCGCGCCGTACTCGAAGGTCGGCTGGAACGCCTCCGACACCCGTGAACTGTCCTTCCAGGACGTCCGGGTGCCCGCCGCGAACCTGCTGGGCACGGAGGGCCGGGGCTACGCCCAGTTCCTGCGCATCCTCGACGAGGGCCGCATCGCCATCGCGGCGCTCGGCACCGGACTGGCCCAGGGCTGTGTGGACGAGTCGGTGAAGTACGCCAAGGAGCGGCACGCCTTCGGCCGGCCGATCGGCGCCAACCAGGCCATCCAGTTCAAGATCGCGGACATGGAGATGAAGGCGCACACGGCCCGGCTGGCCTGGCGGGACGCCGCCTACCGGCTGGTGGCCGGTGAGCCCTTCAAGAAGGAGGCGGCCATGGCCAAGCTGTACTCCTCCACGGTCGCCGTCGACAACGCCCGTGACGCCACGCAGGTCCACGGCGGCTACGGCTTCATGAACGAGTACCCGGTGGCCCGCATGTGGCGCGACTCCAAGATCCTGGAGATCGGCGAGGGCACCAGCGAGGTCCAGCGCATGCTGATCGCGCGGGAGTTGGGCCTGGCCGGCTAACGGACACCGGCCCGCGAGAGGCCAACTCGGGGCGCGTCAGGGCGGGTCCGGTCGGAGACGGCCGGGCCCGTCGGCGTGTCCGGGTGCGGCGCGCGGCGGCCGGGGGCCGCCCCCTGGACATCTAGTGAGGTTAGGCTAACCTACCTTCGAACTTGTCCGGCGGGCGCCGCGCCCCGGTCGAAAGCAGTCATACCCATGTCCCATGCCCGTGCCACCCACCTCACTCGCCGCGGTCTGCTCGCCGCGGGCGGCGCCCTCGGACTCGGTGCCGCGCTCGCCGCCTGCGGGGACGACAAGGGGAAGGACAGCGACTCCGGGAAGGCTGCCACCGGCGGCAAGTCCGGCTCCTGGAGCTTCAAGGACGACCGCGGCACGACCGTGAAGCTGGACAAGGCCCCCGCGAACATCGTCGCCTTCACCGGCGTCGCCGCCGCGCTCCACGACTACGGCATCCAGGTCAAGGGTGTCTTCGGGCCCACGAAGACCAGCGACGGCAAGCCCGACGTCCAGGCCGGCGACATGGACATCAGCAAGGTGACCGTCCTCGGCAACACCTGGGGCCAGTTCAGCATCGAGAAGTACGCGGCCCTCGCGCCCGACGTGCTCGTCTCGACGATGTTCGACGACGCCGGCACCCTCTGGTACGTCCCCGACGAGTCGAAGAAGAAGATCGCCCAGCTGGCCCCCAGCGTCGGCATCTCGGTCTACGACCGCCAGCTCACCCAGCCGCTGCAGCGCCTGTGGGACCTCGCCGAGGCGCTCGGCGCGGACATGAAGGCCGCGAAGGTCACCGCCGCCAGGAAGCGCTTCGAGGAGGCGGCCGCCCGGCTGCGCGCCGCCGCCAAGGCCAAGCCCGGCCTCAAGGTGATGGCCGGTTCCGCGAGCGACCAGCTCTTCTACGTCTCCGGCACCAACCTCTCCATCGACCTGGAGTACTTCAAGGCCCTGGGCGTGAACTTCGTCGAGCCCCCGGAGAGCGCCAAGAAGCGGGGCGGCGGCTGGTACGAGTCGCTGAGCTGGGAGAACGTCGACAAGTACCGGGCCGACATCATCATGATGGACGACCGCACCTCGGCCATCCAGCCCGCCGACGTCACCAAGCCCACCTGGAAGAAGCTGCCCGCGGTGAAGGCCAGCCAGGTCATCGCGCGCTCACCCGAGCCGATCCTGTCCTACGACAAGTGCGTGCCGCTGCTCACCGGTCTGGCCGAGGCCCTGGAGAAGGCCAAGAAGGTCGCCTGAGCCCGCCGGGCCCGATCCCCCTCCACCCCCAGGAGCACCCATGACGACGGCCGTGGCCGCCCCGTTCCGTTTCTTCTCCCTCCAGGTCGTACGGACGAGGCGGCTCGGCCCGTCCCTGGTCCGGGTCACCTTCGCCGGTGCCGACCTGCACGCCTTCCACTCCGACGGACGCGACCAGTCCCTGTCGCTGTTCCTGCCGCACCCGGGCCAGCGCGAGCCCGCCGTGCCGCTGGAGCTGGGCGAGGGCTGGTGGCAGGGCTGGCGCGAACTCCCGGACGACGTACGAGCCGTGATGCGCTCGTACACCCTGCGCGCGCTGCGCAGGAACCCCGACGAGATCGACATCGACTTCGCGCTGCACGGCGTCGAGCCGGACGCCCCGGTACCCGCGGGCCCCGCCTCCCGCTGGGCGTCCCGGGCCGCGGCGGGCGACCGCGTCCTGCTGCTGGGCCCGGCGGTCGCCGACAACCGCGCCATCCGCTTCCGGCCGCCCGCGGACACCGATCTGGTCGTGCTCTGGGGCGACGAGACCGCCGTACCGGCCGCGACCGGCGTCCTGGAGACCCTGCCCGCGGGCACCCGCGTCCGCGCCTGGCTGGAGGTGCCGCACGCCGGCGACATCCAGGACGTGCGCACCGAGGCCGACGCGGAGATCACCTGGCTCGTACGGCACGACGGGTCCCCCACGGCCGTCGACACCGTGCGGGAGGCGCGGCTGCCCGACGCCGGGCGGCCGTACGTCTGGCTGGCGGGCGAGTCCGGCCGGGTGAAGGCGCTGCGCCGGCACTTCACCGCCGAGCGCGGGATCGACCGGCGGCGCGTCACCTTCGTCGGGTACTGGCGCCAGGGCATGACGGAGGAACAGCTCCGCGCGGCGGAGTAACTCCCCTTCGCGTGAACCCGGTCACGGCACAGCCATATCTCCGGACATCAAACTTAGGTTAGGCTAACCTAAGTTCACTGCCTCGCACGGACAGTCCCCACGGAGGACCCCCACATGCGCTCGCACCTGCTCAATGGCCTCACCGCGGAGCACTACCGCCGCTCCGTGACCGAAGGAGTCGAGCGGGTGGCGGCCAAACTCGCCACCACCGGCCGTCCGTTCACCGGCGTCACCGTCGACGCCCTCACCCCCCGGATCGACGCGGTCGACCTGGACCGGCCACTGGGCGACACCGCGGCGGTCCTGGACGAACTGGAGGACCTCTACCTCCGGGACGCGGTCTACTTCCACCACCCCCGCTACCTCGCCCACCTCAACTGCCCGGTGGTCATCCCCGCGGTGCTCGGCGAGGCCGTGCTCTCCGCGGTCAACTCCTCCCTCGACACCTGGGACCAGTCGGCCGGCGGCACCCTCATCGAGCGCCGGCTCGTCGACTGGACCGCCGAGCGCATCGGCCTCGGACCCGCCGCCGACGGGGTGTTCACCTCCGGCGGCACCCAGTCCAACCTCCAGGCGCTGCTGCTGGCCCGGGAGGAGGCCAAGACCGAGGACCTCGGCAGACTGCGGATCTTCGCCTCCGAGGTGAGCCACTTCAGCGTGAAGAAGTCCGCGAAACTGCTCGGCCTCGGCCCGGACGCGGTCGTCTCCGTGCCCGTCGACCAGGACAAGCGGATGCGGACCCTCGCGCTCGCCCACGAGCTGGAGCGCTGCGAACGGGACGGCCTGGTCCCCATGGCCGTCGTCGCCACCGCCGGCACCACCGACTTCGGCTCCATCGACCCGCTCCCGGAGATCGCCGAACTCTGCGCCCGGCACGGCGTGTGGATGCACGTGGACGCCGCCTACGGCTGCGGACTGCTCGCCTCGCTGAGGCACCGCGACCGCATCGACGGCATCGAGCACGCCGACTCGGTCACCGTCGACTACCACAAGTCCTTCTTCCAGCCCGTGAGTTCCTCGGCCGTGCTGGTCCGCGACGCGGCCACGCTGCGCCACGTCACCTACCACGCGGAGTACCTGAACCCGCGCCGCATGGTGGAGGAGCGCATCCCCAACCAGGTCGACAAGTCCCTGCAGACCACCCGCCGTTTCGACGCCCTCAAGCTGTGGATGACGCTGCGGGTGATGGGCGCCGACGGCATCGGCGAACTCTTCGACCAGGTGTGCGAGCTGGCCCGGCAGGGCTGGGAGCGGCTCGCCGCCGACCCCCGCTACGACGTCGTCGTGGAGCCCTCGCTCTCCACCCTCGTCTTCCGCTGGGTCCCCGCCGCGGTCACCGACCCGGCCGAGATCGACCGCGCCAACCTGTACGCCCGCAAGGCCCTGTTCGCCTCCGGCGACGCCGTGGTCGCGGGCACCAAGGTCGGCGGCCGCCACTACCTGAAGTTCACCCTGCTCAACCCCGAGACCACGACGGCCGACATCGCCGCCGTCCTCGACCTCATCGCCGGCCACGCCGAGCAGTACCTGGGAGAGTCCCTTGACCGCGCGTCCTGAAGCCCCTTACAAGACCTACGACTTCGTGGGGATCGGGCTCGGCCCCTTCAACCTCGGGCTCGCCTGCCTCACCGAGCCGATCGCCGAACTCGACGGTGTCTTCCTGGACTCCAAGCCCGACTTCGAGTGGCACGCGGGCATGTTCCTGGACGGCGCCCACCTGCAGACCCCGTTCATGTCGGACCTGGTCACCCTCGCGGACCCGACCTCTCCGTACTCCTTCCTCAACTACCTGAAGGAGAAGGGCAGGCTCTACCCGTTCTACATCCGCGAGAACTTCTACCCGCTGCGCGTCGAGTACGACGACTACTGCCGCTGGGCGGCGAACAGACTCGGCAGCGTCCGCTTCGGCACCACGGTCACCGAGGTCCACCACGAGGACGGCCTGTACGCCGTGCGCACCGAGACCGGCGAGACGTTCCGCGCCCGGCACCTGGTCCTCGGCACCGGGACGGTCCCTTTCGTGCCCCCGGCCTGCCGCGGCCTCGGCGGCGACCTCATCCACACCTCGCAGTACATGCACCGCAAGGCGGAGCTGCGGGCGAAGAGGTCCATCACCGTCGTCGGCAGCGGGCAGAGCGCGGCGGAGATCTACCACGAGCTGCTGTCCGAGATCGACGTCCACGGCTACGAGCTGAACTGGGTCACCCGGTCCCCGCGCTTCTTCCCGCTCGAGTACACCAAGCTGACCCTGGAGATGACCTCCCCGGACTACATCGACTACTTCCGCGCCCTGCCCGAGGAGACCCGCTACCGGCTGGAGGGACAGCAGAAGGGCCTGTTCAAGGGCATCAACTCGGACCTGATCGACTCGATCTTCGATCTGCTCTACCAGAAGGGCGTCGAGAGCGGCGACCGCCCGGTGCCCACCCGTCTGCTCACCAACTCCACGCTCACGAAGGCCTCTTACGAGGACGGCGCGTACACCCTCGGCTTTCACCAGGACGAGCAGGACAAGGACTACGAGATCCGCACCGAGGGCCTGGTGCTGGCCACCGGCTACCGGTACGAGCCGCCCGCGTTCCTGGCCCCGATCCGCGACCGGCTCCGCTTCGACGGCCACGGCCGCTTCGACGTCGCCCGCAACTACGCGATCGACGTGACGGGCCGGGGTGTCTTCCTCCAGAACGCCGGCGTGCACACCCACAGCATCACCAGCCCCGACCTCGGCATGGGCGCCTACCGGAACTCGTACATCATCCGTGAGCTGCTCGGCACGGAGTACTACCCGGTCGAGAAGACCATCGCCTTCCAGGAGTTCGCCGTATGACCAGCACCGCCACGACCTTCACGTTCCGCCCGCTCGACCCCCTGAGGGACGCCGAGCTGCTGCACGGCTGGGTCACGCACCCCAAGGCGGCGTTCTGGATGATGCAGGACGCGCGTCTCCAGGACGTCGAGCGCGCCTACATGGACATCGCCGCCGACCCGTACCACCACGCCCTGCTCGGGCTGTGCGACGGCGAGCCGGCCTTCCTGATGGAGCGCTACGACCCCGCCCAGCGGGAGCTGGCCGGACTGTACGAGCCGGAGCCGGGTGACGTCGGGATGCACTTCCTGGTCCCGCCCACCGACACGCCCGTCCGCGGGTTCACCCGGGCCGTCATCACGGCCGTGATGGCCCACCTCTTCGCCGACCCGGAGACGCGCCGGGTCGTGGTGGAGCCGGACGTGCGCAACAAGGCCGTGCACGCGCTGAACGAGGCCGTCGGGTTCGTGCCCGAGCGGGAGATCCAGAAGCCGGAGAAGCGGGCCCTGCTGAGCTTCTGCACGCGGGAGCGGTTCGAGCGGGCGGTGGCCGCATGAGCCTCGCCGACTCCGTGGCCCACCTGTCCCCCGAGCGCTGGGCCACCGCCAACCGGCTGCTGGTGCGCAAGGCGCTGGCCGAGTTCGCCCACGAGCGCCTGGTCACCCCCGAGCGGGACGGCGACCGGTACGTCGTCCGCAGCGACGACGGGCTCACCGCCTACCGGTTCACGGCCGTACGGCGCGGCCTCGACCACTGGGACATCGACGCCGGCTCCGTCACCCGGCGGCGCGAGGGCACCGAACTCCCCCTCGACGCACTGGACTTCTGCATCGAGCTGCGCCGGACGCTGGGGCTGAGCGACGAGATCCTACCGGTCTACCTGGAGGAGATCTCCTCCACCCTGTCCGGCACCTGCTACAAGCTCACCAAGCCGAAGGTGACCTCCGCCGAGCTCGCGGGCAGCGGCTTCCAGGCGATCGAGACCGGGATGACCGAGGGCCACCCCTGCTTCGTCGCCAACAACGGACGGCTCGGCTTCGGCGTCCACGAGTACCTGTCCTACGCGCCCGAGACCGCGAGCCCGGTCCGGCTGGTGTGGCTGGCCGCGCACCGCTCGCGGGCCGCGTTCACCGCGGGCGTCGGCATCGAGTACGAGTCCTTCCTGCGCGAGGAGCTGGGCGAGGCGGCCCTCGGCCGGTTCCGCGCCACCCTCACCGGGCAGGGCCTGGACCCCGCCGACTACCTGTTCATCCCGGTCCACCCCTGGCAGTGGTGGAACAAGCTCAGCGTGACCTTCGCCGCCGAGGTGGCCCGCCGGCACCTGGTCTGCCTGGGCGAGGGCGACGACGAGTACCTGGCGCAGCAGTCGATACGGACCTTCTTCAACACCTCCGCCCCGCACCGGCACTACGTGAAGACGGCGCTGTCCGTCCTCAACATGGGCTTCACGCGCGGACTGTCCGCCGCCTACATGGAGGCCACCCCGGCGATCAACGACTGGCTCGCCCGGCTCGTCGAGAACGACCCGGTGCTCAAGGCGACCGGTCTGTCGGTCATCCGGGAGCGGGCCGCGGTCGGCTACCGGCACCTGGAGTACGAGAAGGCCACCGACCGCTACTCGCCCTACCGCAAGATGCTGGCCGCGCTGTGGCGGGAGAGCCCGGTGCCGTCGCTGGGCGAGGGCGAGTCCCTGGCGACCATGGCGTCCCTGCTGCACGTGGACCACGAGGGCGCCTCCTTCGCGGGCGCGCTGATCGAGCGGTCGCGCCTCGCGCCCGCCGAGTGGCTGCGGCGGTACCTGCGGGCGTACTACACCCCGCTGCTGCACAGCTTCTACGCCTACGACCTGGCCTACATGCCGCACGGCGAGAACGTGATCCTGGTGCTGGCGGACGGGGAGGTGCGGCGGGCGATCTACAAGGACATCGCCGAGGAGATCGTCGTCATGGACCCGAACGCGGTGCTGCCGCCGGAGGTCGGGCGGATCAGGGCCGAGGTCCCGGAGGACCAGAAGCTGCTGTCGGTCTTCACGGACGTCTTCGACTGCTTCTTCCGTTTCCTCGCGGCGAACCTCGCCGCCGAGGGGATCCTGACCGAGGACGGCTTCTGGCGGACGGTCGCGGAGGTCACCCGGGAGTACCAGGAGTCGGTGCCCGAACTCGCCGACCGGTTCCGGCGGTACGACATCTTCGCCCCGCGGTTCGCGCTGTCCTGCCTGAACCGGCTGCAGCTGCGCGACAACCGGCAGATGGTGGACCTCGCGGACCCGTCCGGCGCGCTCCAGCTCGTCGGGGAGCTGGACAACCCCATCGCCGGGTTCTGACGGGCCGGCGGGCACCCCGCGGTACGGTCCCGCGGGGTGCCCGCCGGCCCCCGGCTCAGCTCGCCGGCCAGGGGACCTGGGGCGACCTGTAGTAGGTGATGCCGAGCGCGGTCCAGCGCGGGCCCTGGGCCGCCAGGCGTGTGCGGTAGGTGTCCCAGTCGTGGGTGGCCGCCGGGGACCAGCCCAGTTCGGCCGCTCCCGCCAGGCGCGGGAACGCCATGTACTCGATGTCGGCCGACTTGGCGAGCGTCTCCGACCACAGCGGCGCCTCGACGCCCCGGACGGCCGAGGCCGGCACTCCGGGCAGGTAGGTCCCGGGGTCCCAGTCGTAGGAGCGCTTCACCTCGACCAGGCCGGCCCACTTCGTGCCCAGCCGGGTGGCCGCCGTGTACTTCATGTCGAGGTACACCCGGTCGGCCGGGGACAGCACGATCCCGGTGCCGTTGCGGGCCGCCTCGGCCACCTGTGCCTTCTCCGCCGCGCTGGTGCCGTCCTGGCCCCAGTACTGGGCGATGGCGCCCTGGGCCGGGTGGGCGCCGGTGAGCTGGTGCCAGCCGATGACCGTCTTGCCGTACTTGGCGACGACCGGCTGCACGCGGTCCATGAAGGCCACGTAGTCGGCGTGGCTGGTGGAGTGCGCCTCGTCGCCGCCGATGTGCAGGTAGCGGCCGGGGGTGAGGGCGGCCAGTTCGCGGATCACGTCGTCCACGAAGTCGTACGTCACCGCCTTGGACACGCACAGCGAGCTGAAGCCCACCTGGGTGCCGGTGTACAACGGGGGCGCCGTGCCGTCGCAGTTGAGCTGGGCGTAGGAGGCGAGGGCCGCGTTCGTGTGGCCGGGCATGTCGATCTCAGGGACGACCTCCAGGTGGCGGGAGGCGGCGTAGCCGACGATCTTCCGGTAGTCGGCCTTGGTGTAGGAGCCGCCCCGGCCGCCGCCGACCTGGGTCGAACCGCCGTAGGTGGCCAGCCGCGGCCAGGAGTCGACCGCGATGCGCCAGCCCTGGTCGTCGCTCAGGTGCAGGTGCAGGGTGTTGATCTTGTAGAGGGCGAGCTGGTCGATGTAGCGCTCGACCTGGGCGACGGTGAAGAAGTGGCGGGAGACGTCCAGCATGGCGCCGCGGTACGCGAACCGCGGGCGGTCCTCGATGGTGCCGCCGGCGACCCGCCAGGGCCCGGCCTGGACGCTCTTCCTCTCCACCGACGCCGGGAGGAGCTGACGCAGGGTCTGGACGCCGTGGAAGAGGCCGGCGGACGTGCTCGCGGTGATGGAGACGCCCCAGGGGCCGCTGGTCAGGCGGTAACCCTCGGCGCCGAACGGGCCGTCGGCCAGGTGCAGCCGGATGCCGCCGCCGCCCTGTTCGGTGACCGGCAGCGGGTAGCCGGTGGACGGCCGCAGGATGCCGGCGAGGTACTCGCCGGTGCCGCGGACCTCGTCCGAGCCGTCCACGCGGATGTGTGTGCCGGGGGTGATGCGGTAGGGGTGACCGGCCGGTCTGACCGAGGCGGGCGCCGGGACCACACGGTCCAGCGGGGTCGCCGGCGTGGCCCGCGGAGCGGGTGCCGCGCCGACGGTGAAGACGCCTGCCGCCGCCAGAAGCAGCAGTGATCCGAGCACGCGGGTCAGTCGGGGAGTCGTGCTGTGGTTCCGTCTCACATGCGCTCCCTTCGGGAATGGTAAAGACCACTCTCCCGCAGATCCGGTGAAACAATCCCCGCATGGCGGAAATCATCCAGAAGGACGGCACGTGGGTGTTCGACGGGGACGCCCTCAGGCTGACCCCCGGCCGGGACAAGAACACCGGCCTGCTGCGCCGGACGCTGGGCGAACTCGTGGTGCCGCTGGGCGCGTTGGCGGGCGTCTCGTTCGAGCAGGGGAAGCGGTCGGGGCGGCTGAGACTGCGGCTGCGCGACGGCGCCGATCCGCTGCTGCACGCCACCGGCGGCCGGCTCGCCGAGCCGCACGACCCGTACCAGCTGACGGTGGAGCCCGACCGGTACGGCGTCGCCGAGTACTTCGCCGACGAGGTCCGCAACGCCCTGCTGCTGGACGGCGTTTCGCCGGACCCGGTCGGTGGGTACCTGCTGCCGGGCCCCCCGGTGCCGCTGTCCGCCACGGCCGGGGACGGCACGGCGGGGTTCGACGGGGAGCGGGTGCGCCTGGAGTGGAACTGGAAGACGGAGGACGCCAAGGCCGCCACCGGGCCCCGGACGATCGCGCTCGACGACATCACCGCCGTGGAGTGGCAGCCGGCGGCCGGGCTGGAGAACGGCCATCTGCGCTTCACCGTGCGGGGCGCGCCGGCCGCCGCCCCGCCGAAGTACGACCCCAACGCCGTGGAGCTGTGGGGCTTCAAGAAGGACCCGCTGATGGCCCTGGTCGCGGCCGCGGTCCAGGCCCGGCTGCCGCACCCGTCGGGGCCGGCCGCCGTCCCGGACGCGCTCCCCGGGCCGCCGCCCGTCGAGGCGGCGCGGCCCGGCGCGGCGCCGCCGGCCGAGGACGACCACGACGCGCTGCTGCGGCGCCTGCGCGAGCTGGGTGAGCTGCACCGTGCGGGGGTGCTGACCGACGAGGAGTTCGGGCTGGCCAAGCGGGCGGTCCTCAAGCGCATGTGAGGGCCGCCCGCGTCCGGCGCGTCCGGGGCCGGGTGCTACTTGGCCCTGCGGGCCACGGTGAAGTGGTCGATGCGGTCGCCGGTCTCGGCGATGCCCGACACCTTCAGCGTGGCGAGGTGGCCCTTCGGCGCGGGGGCGACGTCCACGCGCAGGAAGGAGTAGTTGAGGTAACGCACCCGGGACCAGGCGACCGTCTCGTTCTGCTTGCCGTCCTTGAGGTTGACGAACGAGGCCACGGAGTCGACCTCGTGCTCGTGACCCTCGTAGGAGTCCGGGGCGCTGAACGCGTAGAGGCTGCGGCCCGCGGCGCCGGCGGTGACGTAGACCACGCCCTCGGTCTCGGGGTAGGCGGTGCCGCCGATCGGGAGCTTCTTGGTGACGGTGTCGCCCTTGATGACGTCCGTGCGCTCGTACTGGTGGTTGTGGCCGTTGATGACCAGGTCCACCGTGTACTTCTCGAACAGCGGCACCCACTCCTGGCGCACGCCCCCCTCCGAGGCGTGCGCGGTGGAGGTGCAGTACGCGCAGTGGTGGAAGAACACGACGACGAAGTCGATGTCCTTCGCGGCGCGGAACCTCTTCAGCTGCGCCTCGAACCACTTGGTCTGCGTTCCGCCGGATATGCCCAGGTTCGCCGGGATCTCGAAGGAGACGTCGTTGGGGTCCAGCGAGATGATCGCCGTGTTGCCGTGGACGAAGGAGTACACGCCCGGCAGGTTCTTCGGGTCCGGGCCGTTGTCCGGGAGGGTCCAGCGGGCCTCCTCGCCGCCGTAGCCGTTGGGCGAGTACCAGGCCTCCATGTCGTGGTTGCCGAAGCTGACCATCCACGGGATCTGCTTGGCGACCGACTCGGTCTGGTAGAGGAACTGGTCCCAGGTGCGCGAGTCGAACCCGGTGTCGGTGGTCTTGCCCTGGCCGGCCGGGTCGCCGTAGGCGATGTCTCCGGCGTGCAGGTGGAAGGCCGGGTTCTGGCCGAGGATCAGGCTGTCGTTGGCCAGGGCGTGGTAGCTCACACCCTGGTCGCCGAAGGCCGTGAAGGTGAAGGGCGCCTTGTGGGCGGGGGCGGTGGTGAAGGTGCCCAGGGTGCCGAGCAGGTGCGGCTCGGCCGGGTCGAAGCCCTCGTGGCCGACGCCGTAGTAGTACGTCTTCCCCGGGCGCAGGTGGGTGAGCCGGGCGTGCAGGTAGTACTGGGTGTGGTCGCCGCTCGCGCCGACGCCGGCCGGCGTGTACAGGCTGCGGACCTCAGCCTCGATCTTGCGGGAGAGGTCCCAGGGGTGGGCGCCGATGCGGATGAAGGGCTTCTTCACCGCGACCGGGACCTGCCAGGAGACCGTCATCTCGGTCCGCGGGTCGGTGCCGTAGGAGAGGTGTCGGCCGAAGGGGGCGACGAGGGCGCCGTCGACCTTCTCGGCGGCGGGGGCCGTGCGCTGCGCCGGCACGGCCGCCTGGGCGGTGCCGCCCGGCACGAAGGCGCCGCCCGCGACGGCGCCCAGCGTGACGGCGCCGCCCCTGATCATGGTGCGCCGCGAGAATCTGGCGCGCAGGTACTCGTGCTGCTCGGCCATGCTCATGCGCTCGGCCAGCTTCCCGGGTACTCCCATACGAGGAATGTCCATGGCGTCTGAAACTCGTCCCCCAGGGCGACGAGACGCAAGACGCAGGATGGACAGCTTGCGAACAGCGCCCCATAAGAGATCCAATAGGCGCCTGCCCGGAATCGGGCAGGATTCTTGCGAAAGTCGCCGCCGTACCCGAGGATCTACCGGGTGCACGAGGAACTTGTCGATCACCTGACGCGGTCCACGCCCCTGAGCAGGGGCGAGGCGCTACGGGTGGTCCAGGACGTGCTCGCCTACTTCGACGAGACGACGCAGGACTTCGTCCGTCGCCGCCACCGTGAACTGCAGGCCCAGGGCCTGACGAACACGGCGATCTTCGGACGGATCGAGGCGGACCTGAGATACCGGGCGGTGGCGCCGCCGGAGCTGACGCTCAGGCAGCTGCGCCGCATGGTCTACGGCTGAGACGCCAGGCTGAGAGATACCTATTCATGTGCGGAATTGTCGGATACATCGGGAAGCGTGACGTGGCGCCCCTGCTCCTCGAGGGCCTGCAGCGCCTGGAGTACCGCGGCTACGACTCCGCGGGCATAGTCGTCACCTCCCCGAAGACGGCCGGCCTGAAGATGGTCAAGGCCAAGGGCCGGGTGCGCGACCTGGAGGCGAAGGTCCCGGCCCGCTTCAAGGGCACCACGGGCATCGCCCACACCCGCTGGGCCACCCACGGCGCCCCCTCCGACGTGAACGCCCACCCGCACATGTCGGCCGACCACAAGGTCGCCGTCGTGCACAACGGCATCATCGACAACGCCGCCGACCTGCGCCGCAAGCTGGAGGCGGACGGGGTCGAGTTCCTCTCCGAGACCGACACCGAGGTGCTCACCCACCTGATCGCCCGTTCCACGGCCGAGAAGCTGGAGGACAAGGTCCGCGAGACCCTGCGCCTGGTCGAGGGCACGTACGGCATCGCGGTGATGCACGCCGACTTCTCCGACCGCATCGTGGTGGCCCGCAACGGCTCCCCGGTGGTCCTCGGCATCGGTGAGAAGGAGATGTTCGTCGCCTCGGACATCGCCGCCCTGGTCGCCCACACCCGGCAGATAGTGACGCTGGACGACGGCGAGATGGCCACCCTGAAGGCCGACGACTTCCGCACCTACACCACCGAGGGCACCCGGACCAGCGCCGAGCCGACCACCGTGGAGTGGGAGGCCGCTTCGTACGACATGGGCGGCCACGACACCTACATGCACAAGGAGATCCACGAGCAGGCGGAGGCCGTGGACCGCGTGCTGCGCGGCCGCATCGACGACCGCTTCTCCACCGTGCACCTCGGCGGCCTCAACCTGGACGCCCGGGAGGCGCGCCGGATCCGCCGCGTGAAGATCCTCGGCTGCGGCACCTCGTACCACGCGGGCATGATCGGCGCGCAGATGATCGAGGAGCTGGCCCGCATCCCCGCCGACGCCGAGCCGGCCTCCGAATTCCGCTACCGCAACGCGGTCGTGGACCCCGACACGCTCTACGTCGCGGTCTCCCAGTCCGGTGAGACCTACGACGTGCTCGCCGCCGTGCAGGAGCTGAAGCGCAAGGGCGCCCGGGTGCTGGGCGTCGTCAACGTGGTCGGCTCCGCGATCGCCCGCGAGGCCGACGGCGGCATCTACGTGCACGCCGGCCCCGAGGTCTGCGTGGTGTCCACCAAGTGCTTCACCAACACCACGGTCGCCTTCGCGCTGCTCGCCCTGCACCTCGGCCGCACCCGTGACCTCTCGGTCCGCGACGGCAAGCGGATCATCGAGGGCCTGCGCAAGCTGCCCGAGCAGATCACCGAGATCCTCAAGCAGGAGGACGAGGTCCGGCAGCTCGCCGAGGAGTACGCCGACGCCCGCTCGATGCTCTTCATCGGCCGCGTCCGGGGCTACCCGGTGGCCCGCGAGGCCTCGCTGAAGCTCAAGGAGGTCTCCTACATCCACGCCGAGGCCTACCCCGCCTCCGAGCTGAAGCACGGTCCGCTGGCCCTCATCGAGCCGGCCCTGCCGACGGTCGCGATCGTCCCGGACGACGACCTGCTGGAGAAGAACCGCGCGGCCCTGGAGGAGATCAAGGCCCGCAGCGGCAAGATCCTGGCGGTGGCCCACCGGAACCAGGAGAAGGCCGACCGGACGATCGTGGTCCCGAAGAACGAGGACGAGCTGGACCCGATCCTGCTGGGTCTCCCGCTCCAGCTCCTCGCGTACCACACGGCCAAGGTGCTGGGCCGGGACATCGACAAGCCCCGCAACCTCGCGAAGTCCGTGACCGTGGAGTAGTGGTTCGCGCGGGGCACCGCGCGGACACGGAAGGGACCCCCACGTGCGCCACCGATCACGTGGGGGTCCCTTCGGTGCTGCTCGATTCAGCCGGTGGCCGTCACCCCCCGGCCGGCAGCACGCCGGGGAAGCACCGTGGGCCAGTGCGCGAGGGCGGCGGTCGCCGCGTACCAGGCGGCCGCCCCGGAGACGGCGGCGGCCCAGCCGCCGGCCTTGGCCAGCGAGGAGCTGTCGGCGAAGACCGCGACGGCGAGCAGCAGCATCGCCAGGAACAGCAGCCCGTGCACGACCTGACCGAGGCCGTCCCCGCCGGCGAGGGTCAGGGTGAGCGCCACCAGGGCGAAGAGCAGCAGGAAGAGTCCCGCTCCGTTGGCCGAGGTGTGGTCGCCGAACGAGACGGCCCAGGTGAACCAGAGGGCGCCGAGGGCGACGAAGCCCGTGCCGGAAACGGTGTCGCGGTCGCGGAAGGCCAGCAGACCGATGAGGAACAGGGCGACGCCGCCCACGTAGTGGGCCAGTGAGACGGCATCGGCCGCCCCTACGCCGTCGATCACACCGGTCGTGCCGAGTCCGAACGCCAGGAGGGTTACTCCCAGGGCGAGTCGGCCGGCCACGATGGTGGTTCCGCTTCCCGCGGAGACGTCATTGTCCACGGCGGGCTCCCTTCGTGCAGGTGCAGTTGCGCGGTGACCGGTATATGCCCTTCACAAGGGCACAAACACCTCTACGCGCGAGTAGTTTGCCGCTGTACCAAGGGATGTGACGAAGAGTCGGAAACTCAGGGGATGACGATGACGGGCCGCTGCGCCCGCTTGGCGAGCCGTCCGGCCACCGAGCCGAAGATGCGGCCCACGAGGCCGTGCGTCGAGCCGACCACGATCGCGTCGGCCTCGTACTCCCGCCCCACCTCTTCGAGTTCGTGGCAGATGTCGCCGCCGCGCTCGACCAGGATCCAGGGCACTTCCGCCAGGTACTCGGCGCAGGCGAGTTCGAGCCCCAGCACCTCGGTCCGGTGGTCCGGTACGTCGACGAAGACGGGCGGCTCGCAGCCGGCCCACACCGTGGTGGGCAGCCGGTTGGCCACGTGGACGATGATCAGACCCGAGTGGGAGCGATGTGCCATGCCGATCGCGTAGGCGAGGGCGCGCTCACTGGACGTCGAGCCGTCGAAGCCGACGACCACCCCGTGCTGGAAGGCGGGATCGCAGGAAGGACGTGACTCTTCCGCGGCGAGGGGATCGGCCGCCGTGGGATCGGCGACCGGCCGCTTGCGGTCCGCGGGTTCGAAGAATTCGTGACCGGCCATGGCTGTCTCGGCGTTGTGATCCTTTGTGGGTGGGGGTGACATCGTGCGGCGGAGCTGTGTCCGGGATTCGTCTTCCCAACCCCATACCCCCAAGGGTACGGCGGCACGCCTCCTCTGCCCAGTTCCCGCGCACGCTCCGTGAGCGGGACGCCCGATGTCCACAGGGGTTCCCCGGAGCATGCACGAGAGGCGCCCGTAACGCAATGGTTGCTGCCCCGTACAGGCGGTTTGCACGGGATTCGCTTCAGCCCCGGCCGGTGACCGACCGATCGAACAGGCGTTGAACCCGGTGAGTCACCGCCACAGGGAGTACGAGATGCCCCGCCCCCGCCCCTCCGACCCGCGCCCCGCCCCGGACACCACGAGTGACGTGATCCGCTGGGCGGCCTTCAGCTGCGTCCTCGTCCCCGTGGTCCTCGTCTGGTACGGCACCTCGCTGGCCGGGGCCGCCGGCACCGCCTTCGGGCTCGCCGCCGTCACCGCCGTCTGCCGCGTCCTGCTGCGGCGCTCCGAACGTTGCGCCGCGCAAAGAGGCGGACGTCACACCAAGGGATAGACACCGGTTGACTGACCGGTTTTTGCACCCCCGAACGCTTCTTTTCGGCCAACTTCCGGATACCGCCCCAAGGGGGTCCCACCCACCCCCTAACCCCCGTTCCACCTGCACGGAAAGGGTCTGGGCCGACCTCCGCACCCTACGCGGTTTGGCCACTGCGACAAGGCGCACTTCCCTGCACGCCCCACGAGTGCAACGCTTCGTGATCGAATGCTTCACGCCAAGTTGTCATGTCGACAATGTCCGGCGTGTCGAACCGGCCACCGTGAGACCGCGGTAGCCGATAGATTCGATCTTGACTGTCTTACGGCGGGGGACTCGTGCAGGACCGAGGGGAAACGTGCAGGAGCGACACAACCGAGGAGCCGCGACCACCGAGGGGGGCTTAGCAGGATGAGCCACGACTCCACCGCCGCGCCGGAAGCCGCGGCCCGGAAACTCTCCGGGCGACGTCGCAAGGAGATCGTCGCCGTGCTGCTGTTCAGCGGCGGCCCCATCTTCGAGAGTTCCATACCGCTGTCGGTGTTCGGGATCGACCGCCAGGACGCCGGCGTGCCGCGCTACCGACTGCTGGTGTGCGCCGGCGAGGAAGGCCCACTGCGGACCACAGGGGGCCTCGAACTCACCGCGCCGCACGGACTGGAGGCGATCTCACGCGCCGGGACGGTCGTCGTACCGGCCTGGCGCTCGATCACCTCACCACCGCCGGAGGACGCGCTCGACGCGCTGCGCCGAGCGCACGAGGAGGGTGCCCGGATCGTCGGTCTGTGCACCGGCGCCTTCGTGCTCGCGGCGGCCGGCCTGCTGGACGGCCGCCCGGCTACCACCCACTGGATGTACGCGCCGACGCTGGCCAAGCGCTATCCGTCGGTCCACGTGGATCCACGGGAACTGTTCGTCGACGACGGCGACGTGCTGACCTCGGCCGGTACCGCCGCGGGGATCGACCTGTGCCTGCACATCGTGCGCACGGACCACGGCAACGAGGCGGCCGGCGCGCTGGCCCGTCGGCTGGTGGTCCCACCGCGCCGCAGCGGCGGTCAGGAGCGCTACCTCGACAGGTCTTTACCCGAGGAGATCGGCGCCGACCCGCTCGCCGAGGTCGTCGCCTGGGCGCTGGAACACCTCCACGAGCAGTTCGACGTGGAGACACTGGCGGCACGCGCCTACATGAGCCGCCGTACGTTCGACCGCCGGTTCCGTTCGCTGACCGGCAGCGCTCCGCTGCAGTGGCTGATCACCCAGCGGGTGCTCCAGGCACAGCGGCTGCTGGAGACGTCGGACTACTCCGTGGACGAGGTGGCGGGCCGCTGCGGCTTCCGCTCCCCCGTCGCGCTGCGCGGGCACTTCCGCCGCCAGCTCGGCTCGTCCCCCGCCGCCTACCGGGCCGCCTACCGGGCCCGCCGGCCGCAGGGTGACAAACCGGGCGACCCGGAGGCGGTGGCGCAGCAGGGTCCGGCCGGGACACCGGGCCTGCCCGGGCACGGGCCGCTGGGCCACGCACCCTCGGTCCTGCACCCGGACCGGGAGAGCGGGGTCCCGATGCAGAGCCGCCGCCAGCCGGTGAGCCTGCTGCCGGGGCCGCGCAGCGGCAACTGAGACACGTCGAGCGGGACCGAGGAGGGGGCGGGCACATCCCGCCCCCTCCTCGCCGCCGCGCCGCCGCGACGGCTTCCCGGCGAGTCCGGCGGCTGCGCGGGGCATCCCAAACGGGGACGTCAGCTTTAGGGTGGTCGCATGAACGATCGCATGGTGTGGATCGACTGCGAGATGACCGGCCTCTCGCTGTCCGACGACGCTCTCATCGAGGTGGCCGCCCTCGTCACCGACTCCGAGCTGAACGTACTCGGCGAAGGGGTGGACATCGTCATCCGTCCGCCGGACGCGGCGCTGGAGACGATGCCGGAGGTGGTGCGTCAGATGCACACCTCGTCCGGGCTGCTGGACGAGCTGGCCGGCGGCACCACGCTGGCCGACGCCGAGGAGCAGGTCCTCGCGTACGTCCGCGAGCACGTGAAGGAGCCCGGCAAGGCCCCGCTGTGCGGCAACTCCGTCGGCACGGACCGGGGCTTCCTGCTGCGGGACATGCCGACCCTGGAGGACTACCTCCACTACCGGATCGTGGACGTCTCCAGCGTCAAGGAGCTGGCCCGGCGCTGGTACCCGCGGGCCTACTTCAACAGCCCGGAGAAGAACGGCAACCACCGGGCCCTCGCCGACATCCGCGAGTCGATCGCCGAACTGCGCTACTACCGCGAGGCCATCTTCGTCCCCCAGCCCGGCCCGGACTCCGACACGGCGCGGACCATCGCGGCCCGGCACGTCCTGCCCGCCCAGTAGACCCCCCGGGGTCCGCTCGGAGGCTCGCCCGGAAAACGGGTGCGCGAGCACCCCTTCGGACCCTGTAGACTTCTTCTCGGCCGGTCGGGGAAACGACCAAGTGAACCACCGGTCATGGTGGGTGTAGCTCAGCTGGTAGAGCACCTGGTTGTGGTCCAGGATGCCGCGGGTTCGAGTCCCGTCACTCACCCTGGGTGATCAGCCGGTGACTCCGTCGCGAGACGGGTCACCGGCTGATTCGTTTTCCGGCGCCGCCCCGGCCCCCGGCCGGAGCGGCCTCTCCCCTTATACGGGCCCCTCGTACGGGCTCATGTGGGGGACGTCACGAGGACGCCCGCGCCACCAGTTCCGTCGGCAGCACCGCGTGCCGCCGCTCCAGACCGCGGGTCGCGGCCGGCCGCCGGTCGGCGATCTCCGAGAGCAGCAGGTCGATCATCGCCCGGCCCATCTCCTCGATGGGCTGGCGGACGCTGGTCAGCGGCGGGTCCATGTGCCGGGCGATGGCCGAGTCGTCGTAGCCGACCAGCGCCACGTCGTCGGGGATGCGGCGGCCCGCCTCGCGCAGCACCTGCCGGGCGCCCGCCGCCGTCACGTCCGAGCCGGCGAAGACCGCGTCCACGTCCGGGTACCGCTCCAGCAGCGTGGCCATCGCCCGGCGGCCCCCCTCCTCGGTGAAGTCACCGGGCACGATGAGCCGTTCGTCCGCCGCGTGGCCGGCCTCGCGCAGCGCCTCGCGGTAGCCGTCGACCCGGCGCTGGGCGCCGTAGACGTCGAGGCGGCCGGTGATGTGGGCGATCCGTCTGCGGCCCCGGGAGACCAGGTGCTCCACGGCCGAGCGGGCGCCGCCGAAGTTGTCCGAGTCGACCGAGGTCAGCGTCTCCGCGGCCGAGCGCGGGCCGCTGATCACCGCCGGGATCTCCAGCTGCGCGACCAGGTCGGGGAGCGGGTCGTCGGCGTGCACCGAGACCAGCAGGACCCCGTCCACGCGGTGCGCCGCCAGGTACTGCGCGAGGCGCTCCCGCTCCCGGTCGCTGCCCGCGAAGATCAGCAGCAACTGCATCTCGGTCTCGCCGAGTTCCGCGCCGACACCGCGCAGCATGTCCGAGAAGTACGGTTCCGCGAAGAACCGGGTCTCCGGTTCGGGCACGACCAGCGCGATGGCGTCGGTGCGGTTGGCCGCGAGGGCGCGGGCCGCGGTGTTCGGGACGTAACCGAGTTCGGCGACGGCCGCCTCCACCGCCGCGCGGGTCGCGTCGCTCACCCGCGGCGAGCCGTTGATCACCCGTGAGACCGTGCCCCGGCCGACCCCCGCCCGGGCGGCAACCTCCTCGAGCGTGGGCCGTCCCCCGCCCCGGCCCCGCGCTCCGTGGCCTGCCATGGGCTCCGCCTCCCTTGCACCGACATCCCCGTTGGCTGGAATCTAACAGCCCTGGCCAGACGG
This sequence comes from Streptomyces sp. WI03-4A, assembly GCF_033792105.1. NCBI lineage: Bacteria > Bacillati > Actinomycetota > Actinomycetes > Kitasatosporales > Streptomycetaceae > Streptomyces > Streptomyces sp. WI03-4A. Next base: position 108,820 of record NZ_JARAUO010000020.1, on the reverse strand, counting down.
TGGACTGCCACCGTGGGCCCCGAGGAGGCCAGTTAACACTCAGATAACCGAACGCACCCCGCCGCGTCCGGTCCCTTGACACCCCGCCCCGAACCGGCGACCCTTCAACACATCACTGGTGGGAGCGCTCCCACAGCACCTGACACATACACATCCCGCACGTTCCCCGCCCGAGCCGCAGCGACAATGAACGGGCCCAATTCCTTGCAGTTGGCCGGGGGGTCGGCACGTCAGGCAACAGGAGGACGCAATGCGCACGAGCATCCGACGGTCTCAGCGACTGATGGCCTTCACGGCTGTCGCCGCGTTGACCACGGGGTTGCTGGCCGGCTGCGCCAACGACTCGGACGACGGCTCGTCGAACAACTCGGATGGCGGCAACGGCAACGGCAAGGGCAACATCACGCTGACCATCGGGACCTTCGGCGTCTTCGGCTACAAGCAGGCCGGCCTCTACGACGAGTACATGAAGCTCCATCCCGACATCAACATCAAGGAGAACGTCACCACCCGGACCGACGTCTACTGGCCGAAGGTGCTCACCCGCCTCCAGGCCGGCTCCGGCACCGACGACATCCAGGCCATCGAGGTCGGCAACATCACCGAGGCCGTCCAGACCCAGGCCGACAAGTTCGTCGACCTCGGCAAGGAGGTCGACAAGTCCCAGTGGCTGGACTGGAAGCTCGCGCAGGCCACCACCAAGGACGGCAAGACGATCGGCCTCGGCACGGACATCGGCCCGATGGCGATCTGCTACCGCAAGGACCTGTTCAAGAAGGCCGGCCTGGAGACGGACCGCACCAAGCTCGCCGAGCAGTGGAAGGGCGACTGGGCCAAGTACGTCGACGTGGGCAAGCAGTACATGAAGAAGGCGCCCAAGGGCACCAAGTTCGTGGACTCGGCCTCCTCGGTCTACAACGCGTCCCTGGGCGGCGCCGACCAGCGCTACTACGACAAGGACGGCAACGTCATCTGGGACAAGTCCTCCGGGGTGAAGTCGTCCTGGGACGTCGCGATGAGCGTGGCGACCAGCAACATGTCGGCGAAGCTCAAGCAGTTCGACAAGCCGTGGGACCAGGGCTTCGCCAACGGCACCTTCGCCACCGTGGCCTGTCCCGCCTGGATGGTCGGCTACATCGAGCAGAAGTCGGGTGACTCCGGCAAGGGCAACTGGGACGTGGCGGCGGCGCCGACCGCGGCCAACTGGGGCGGTTCCTTCATCGGTGTGCCGACCGCGGGCAAGCACCAGAAGGAGGCCATAGCCCTGGCCAAGTGGCTGACCGCGCCCGAACAGCAGGCCAAGGTCTTCGCCAAGCAGGCCAGCTTCCCGTCGACCCCGTCGGCGTACGCGAACCTGAAGCCGGCCTCGGACACCACGGCCTACTTCTCGAACGCGCCGATCACCCAGATCTTCTCCGACTCGGCGAAGACGATCCCGACGCAGTACTTCGGCACCAAGGACCAGCCGATCGGCACCGCGATCACGGACGTCGGCATCCTCCAGGTCGAGCAGAAGGGCAAGTCGCCCGCTCAGGGCTGGGACGCGGCCAAGAACGAGATCAAGGACGTGCTCGGCCAGTGACCAGCTCCAAGCAGGCTCTCGCGCATCCCGCGTCGAGCGCCGAGGCCGCGCCCGGCACCCCGCCGGGCGCGGCCCGGGGCGCTCACGGTGGCGGTGCGCCGGCGGGCGCCGACTCCTGGCGCAGCCGGCTGTACCGCTGGGACATGAAGGCGTCGCCGTACGCGTTCGTCGCCCCCTTCTTCGTCCTTTTCGGTGCCTTCTCCCTGGTCCCGCTGCTCTACACCGCCTGGTACTCGCTGCACAACGTGCAGCTGTCCGCCCTTGACCACCAGACCTGGGCGGGCCTGGACAACTACAAGAACCTGTTCTCCTCGGAGTTCTTCTGGAACGCGCTGGAGAACACCTTCACCATCGGTCTGCTGTCGACGGTGCCGCAGCTGCTGGCCGCCCTCTGGCTGGCGCACCTGCTCAACTACAAGCTGCGCGGCTCGACCATGTGGCGCGTGGTGATGCTGACCCCGTACGCCACCTCGGTGGCGGCGGCCACGCTGGTCTTCACGCTGCTGTACTCGTGGGACGGCGGCATGGTCAACTGGGTGCTGCACTTCTTCGGCGTGGACGCCATCAACTGGCGCGAGTCGGACTGGGGTTCCCAGTTCGCGGTGTCCACCATCGTGATCTGGCGCTGGACCGGCTACAACGCGCTGATCTACCTGGCGGCCATGCAGGCGATCCCGATCGACCTGTACGAGTCGGCGGCGCTCGACGGCGCCAGCCGCTGGCAGCAGTTCCGCCATGTGACGATCCCGCAGCTCAGGCCCACGATCCTGTTCACGGTGGTCGTCTCCACCATCGGCGCGACCCAGCTCTTCGGTGAGGTCCTGCTGTTCGGCGGGGTCAGCGGCTCCAAGGGCGGCTCCGAGCACCAGTACCAGACGCTCGGCCTGTACATGTACGACCAGGGCTGGATCATCGGCAACCTCGGCAAGGCGTCCGCGATCGCCTGGTCGATGTTCCTGATCCTGCTGATCGTCGCCGCGGTCAACCTGCTGCTCACCCGACGGCTGAGGAAGTCCCAATGACCACCAGTGAACTGACCCTGCCGCCGACGGCCGAGGTCAAGCGGGAGCGGCGCCGGGTGATGGGCGCGGGCAAGCAGATGCACGCGGGCCCGCTGACGTACGTGGTGCTGGTCCTCTTCGCGCTGGTCTCGCTGGCCCCGCTGGTGTGGACGGCGGTAGCCGCCTCGCGCACCGACCGCCGGCTGGCCGAGACCCCGCCGCCGCTGTGGTTCGGCGGCAACCTCTTCAAGAACCTCCAGGCCGCCTGGGACCAGGCCGGGCTCGGCACCGCCATGCTCAACTCGCTGATCGTCGCGGGCACGATCACGGTGAGCACGGTGCTGTTCGCCACGCTGGCCGGCTTCGCCTTCGCCAAGCTGCGGTTCCGGTTCTCCGGTCTGCTGCTGCTGCTGACCATCGGCACGATGATGATCCCGCCGCAGCTCGCCGTGGTGCCGCTGTACCTGTGGATGTCGGACTTCGGCTGGTCCAACCAGCTCCAGACGGTGATCCTGCCGAGTCTGGTGACCGCGTTCGGCACGTTCTTCATGCGGCAGTACCTGGTGCAGGCGCTGCCCACCGAGCTGATCGAGGCCGCCCGGATGGACGGGGCGAGCAGCCTGCGGGTCGTGTGGCACGTGGTCTTCCCGGCGGCGCGTCCCGCGATGGCGGTGCTCGGCCTGCTGACGTTCGTGTTCGCCTGGAACGACTTCCTGTGGCCGATCATCGCCCTGAACCAGCAGAACCCCACCGTGCAGGTGGCCCTGAACTCGCTCGGTACCGGCTACGTCCCGGACCAGGCGGTGATCATGGCCGGTGCGCTGCTCGGCACGCTGCCGCTGCTGGTCGCCTTCCTGCTGTTCGGCAAGCAGATCGTGGGCGGGATCATGCAGGGCGCGATCAAGGGCTGACCGCCCTCCTCCCAGGGGCCGGGCCACCGCCGCTCCGGCCCCTCCCCCTCCCCCGCTCTTGTCCTCTTACTTCCGCCGGTCTTCACGACCTCCTTGGGAGCGCTTCCATGCCTGATTCCGTATCCTCTGTGACCTTTCCTCCCGCCTTCCTCTGGGGCGCGGCCACATCCGCGTACCAGATCGAGGGGGCGGTGCGGGAGGACGGCCGCACCCCCTCGATCTGGGACACCTTCAGCCATACGCCCGGCAGGACCATCGGTGGTGACACCGGTGACATCGCTGTCGACCACTACCACCGCTACCGCGACGACGTGGCGCTGATGGCGGACCTGGGCCTGAACGCCTACCGCTTCTCCGTCTCCTGGTCCCGGGTGCAGCCGACCGGCCGGGGCCCGGCGGTCCAGGTGGGCCTGGACTTCTACCGCCGCCTGGTGGACGAGCTGCTCGAACGCGGCATCAAGCCGGCGGTCACCCTCTACCACTGGGACCTTCCGCAGGAGCTGGAGGACGCGGGCGGCTGGCCCGAGCGGGACACCGCCTACCGCTTCGCCGAGTACGCGCGGCTGGTCGGCGAGGCGCTGGGCGACCGGGTGGAGAACTGGATCACCCTGAACGAGCCCTGGTGCAGCGCCTTCCTGGGCTACGGCTCCGGTGTGCACGCCCCCGGCCGCACCGACCCGGCGGCCTCCCTGCGCGCGGCCCACCACCTCAACCTGGCGCACGGTCTGGGCGCGGCCGCGCTGCGCTCGGCGACGCCGGCCCGCAGCCAGATCGCCATCAGCCTGAACTCCAGTGTCGTACGGCCCGTCTCGCAGGACCCGGCCGACCTGGACGCGGCCCGGCGGATCGACGACCTGGCCAACGGGGTCTTCCACGGCCCGCTGCTGCACGGCGCCTACCCCGAGACCCTGTTCGCCTCGACGGCGTCGGTCACCGACTGGTCGTACGTCCTCGACGGCGACCTGCGCACGATCAAGGCGCCGCTGGACGCGCTCGGCCTGAACTACTACACCCCGTCGCTGGTGTCGGCGGGCGCCGGGAAGGCCGAGGGCCCGCGGGCGGACGGTCACGGCGCCAGCGAGCACTCCTCCTGGCCGGCCGCGGAGGACGTGCTCTTCCACCAGACCCCGGGCGAGCGCACGGAGATGGGCTGGACGATCGACCCGACCGGGCTGCACGAGCTGATCATGCGTTACACGCGGGAGGCGCCCGGCCTGCCCCTCTACATCACCGAGAACGGCGCCGCCTACGACGACAAGCCGGACGCGGACGGCCGGGTGCACGACCCGGAGCGCATCGCCTACCTGCACGGCCATCTCGCGGCGGTCCGCCGTGCCATCACCGACGGCGCCGACGTGCGCGGGTACTACCTGTGGTCGCTGATGGACAACTTCGAGTGGGCGTACGGCTACAGCAAGCGGTTCGGCGCGGTCTACGTGGACTACCAGACGCTGGAGCGCACCCCGAAGTCGAGCGCGCGCTGGTACAGCGAGGCGGCGCGGACGGGCGTGCTGCCCGGGGTGGGTACCGCCGTGTGACACCGGTCCCGGCGGCCCGAGGGTGAGGGAACAGGGTGCGGCCCCCCCCCGTGGGTGCCGCACCCTGATGCCGTTCCGCGGTCCGGTTCCGTGACTCGGTTCCGTGCTTCCCGTTACGCGCTTCGGTTCCGCGCGGGTCAGTTGAAGGCGCCGAAGGCCTTCGAGAACGCGAACCTGTCCTGGGCGACGGAGCTGCAGGTCGCGTCGGCGGTGGGCTTGGTGCCGCCGTCGCACTGCTTGTCACGGGTGGCGGACCACATGGAGAGCCCGCCGAGGCCCTTGGACTTGGCGAAGTTCACGAGCTGCGTGGCGTCGTCGACCTTGAAGACCTCGGAGGAGACGTCGTTGACGCCGATCATCGGGGTGACCGCGACCGTCTTCCAGGCGGCGGAGTCGGACAGCGCGAGCACGCTCTTGACCTGGGCCTGGGTGGCGGTCGCCGCCTGCTCGGCGTAGGTGCCCATGTCGCCGTTGTAGGAGGCGCCGTAGTCCATCGCCATGATGTTGACGGTGTTGACCTGCACGCCGTTGGACTTGGCGTTGGACAGGAGGTTCACGCCGTCCTGGGTCAGGCCCTCGGGCATCACCGGGAGGGTGAAGGAGACGTCCAGGCCCGGGTGCTGGGCCTGGAGCTTGGCTATGGCCTGCGCCCGGCGGGTGTTGGCGGCCGTGTTGGGCAGCGCGCCCCCCTCGACGTCGAAGTCGACCTTGGTCAGCTTGAAGGCGTCGACGGCCTTGCCGTACGCCGCCGCCAGCGCGTCCGCGGAGGAGCAGGTGGTGGCCAGCTCCGAGCCGGAGGCGCCGCCGAAGGAGACCCGGACGTCCCCGCCCTTGGCGCGCAGGGCGCCGATCTGCGCGGCCACGCCGTCGCTGGTCAGGTCGGTGACACCGCCCCACTTGGGGGTGCAGCCGCCGCCGTCGGTGACGAAGGCGAGGGTGTAGTTCTTCACGCCGGTCGCGTCGGCCGAGGCCAGCAGGTCGAAGGCCGGGTAGAGGGAGGTGTCGACGTACGGGGCGAAGCCCGCCGAGGCGGTGCTGCCGGTGCCGGTGCCGCCGGTGGGGGTGGGGGTGGCGCTCTGCGTGGGGGTGGGGGTCGTGGTCTTGGTGGGGGTGGGGGTGGCGGTCTTCGTGGGGGTCGCGGACGGCGACTGGGTCTGGGTCGGGCGGCCGCTGGGCTCGGGGGTGGCGCCGCCGTCGGCGGAGCACTGCGTGCCGTCGATCCGGCAGCCCGTCGGGTCGCCGCTGCCGCTGACCACGAAGCCGACGGTGACCGACTTGCCCGGCGCGAGGCCGTCGGTGTCCCACTTCGCGGACTTCACGGTGACGTGCTGACCGCTGACGGCCGAGTCGCCGTTCCACAGTGAGCCGAGCTTGGCGCCGGCCGGGAGGTCGAACTCCAGCGTCCAGGTCTTCTCCGTCTGGCCGCTGTTGTTGGTGACGACGTACTGCGCGGTGTAGCCGGTCGACCAGTCGCTGGTCTTGGTGTAGGCCGCGTTCACACCGGCCGCGTTCGCCGTACCGGTCAGCAGGAGCGCGCCGCCACCGACCACGGCCGCCGCCACCAGGCCGCCGATCGCCTTGTTCCTGCCACTGATCCTGCGCCGGTGGGTGCTCATGCGCGTGCCTGCTTTCGCTGTTCACGGGGGTGGGGTGCGGCAGCACGCTAGCGAGCGGGAATGCGACAAACGGCTTGATAGGGACAGCGGCCGAGGATCTTAGGGTGCGCTTAAGGAAGGGATCGGGGACGGTTAAAGGTCGAGACCACTGGGCGGGATCGCGGGCGCGCCCATGGGGTCAGCGGACCCTCGCCGGGCGCCTGCGCCGGCGCACGCTCCCCCGGTGTCCCCGGCCGGCCGGCTTCCGGCCGTCGAGCTGGAACCAGATCCGCACCTCGGTGCCGCCCAGAACCGAAGAGCCGATGCGGACGTCGCCGCCGGTGGACTCGGCGAGCCGGCGCACGATGTCGAGGCCGAGTCCGGTCGAGCCGGCGCTGCCGGAGCCGCGGCCGCGAGCCATCGCCGCCACCGGGTCGGCTATGCCGCGGCCCGCGTCGGAGACCAGCACGATCACCGCGTCCTCGCCGTTGTGCACGTCGACGGCGAAGGCGGTGCCCTCGGCGGTGTGCCGGAACACGTTGCCGAGCAGCGCGTCGAGGGCGGCGGCCAGGTCGGCGCGGGCCACGGGTATGCGCACCGGCCGCTCCACGCCGGCCACCCGCCACTTGCGGCCCTCGTCCTCGGCGAGCGCGGACCAGAACTCCATGCGTTCGCGCACCACCGCCGCCGCGTCGCACCCGGCGCCGGGGCCGGCCGCCGCGGTCTGCGGTTTGGCCTCCCGGGCCGTGCGGATGATGGTGTCGACCTCCCGTTCCAGCTGGGCGACGGCGGTCCGGGTCTGCTCGGCGGCGGGCCCGGCGCCCAGGGACGCCGCGTTGAGCCGCAGCACGGTCAGCGGGGTGCGCAGCCGGTGCGACAGGTCGGCCGCCAGTTCCCGCTCGTTGGCGAGGAGTTGCACCACCTGGTCGGCCATGGAGTTGAACGCGACCGCCGCGAGCCGCAGTTCGTTCGGCCCGTCCTCCGGCACCCGGGCGCCGAGCCGGCCCTCGCCCAGTTCGTGGGCGCCCTCGACCAGCCGCTGCGCGGGCCGCACCATGCGCACCCCGAGCCGGTCGGCCACCGCGACCGAGCCGATGATCAGGGCGAGTCCGACGGCGGCCAGCACCGCCCAGGCCGTGCCGACGCCGTTGCTCACCTCGGACTCGGGGACGTACACCTCGACGACCGCGATCGCGCCGGAGCCGAGCGCGACCGGCTGCAGCAGCGTGGAGCCGCCGGTGACCGAGCTGGTGGAGGCGCGGCCGAGCTTGCGCACGGCCTCGATGTCCCGCTCGGCGGCGCGCCGCCGGCCGAGGTCGAGCGCGGGCCGGCCGTCGGCGGCGGGCAGGTGCACGGCCAGGCCGGAGTCCGCGCCTGCGGAGGCCACCACCCGCTCCAGCTCGTCCCGTTCGGTGGTGATGGAGAGCGCGGGCGCGACCGCGGCCGCCTCCCGCTCGGCGTTGGAGAAGGCGCGGTCGCGGGCCATCTCCTTGACGACGAGGCCGAGCGGGACGGCGAAGGCGACCACGACCATCGTGGTGACCGCCAGGCACACCTTGACCAGGGCCCATCTCATCTCGGCGGCTCCCCTCCCCCGTCGGTGGGCACGGGCGGTTCGAGCTTCACGCCGACCCCCCGGAGCGTGTGCAGATAGCGCGGCCGGGCGGCCGTCTCGCCGAGCTTCCGGCGCAGCCAGGACAGATGGACGTCGATGGTCTGGTCGTCGCCGTAGGACTGCTGCCAGACCTCGGCGAGCAGTTCCCTGCGCGGGACGACGACACCGGGACGGCCGGCGAGGAAGGCGAGCAGGTCGAACTCGCGGCGCGTCAGGTCGAGCCGCACGCCGTCCAGTTCGGCCTGCCGGCGCAGCGGGTCCACGGTCAGTCCGCCGACACGGATGACGGGCGTGGGCGGAGCCTCGCCGCCGGCCGAGCGGGCCCGGCGCAGCACGGCCGCGATCCGCGCCGAGAGGTGCTCGACGGAGAACGGCTTGGTCAGGTAGTCGTCCGCCCCTGCGTTGAGCAGCCGGACGATCTCCGCCTCGTCGTCCCGCGCGGTGGCGATGATGACCGGCACGTCCGTGATGCCGCGGAGCATCTTCAGCGCCTCGGAGCCGTCCAGGTCGGGCAGTCCGAGGTCCAGGATGACCACGTCGAACCGGAAGTGGGCGGCCTCGCGCAGCGCCTCCAGGGCGGTGCCGACGCTGCGCACGGTGTGCGAGGCGTCGGTCAGATGCCGGATGAGCGCCGAGCGTACGAACTGGTCGTCCTCGACCACGAGCACACTTGCCATGCGCCGCACCGTACGCCATGCGGCGGGGCCGGTCCGGCGCCTGTGGACAACTCGGGTCGCGTGCGAACGGCGGTCCCCCTGAGGCAGTATGGCCCGCGATGCGCAGAGGACTCGTACACGTACTGGCTTGGCTGCTCGCGACGGGCGCGGCGGTCACGCTGTCGTGGTGGGGCGTGCACACGGTGATGGCCGGGACGGCGTACGACCCGCCGCGCGCCCTGCCGATCACGGCGGCCGGTGCGGCCACGCAGCGCTCCGGGCCGCTCCGGTCGCCGTCGGCCCGGCCGGCACCGTCGAGGAGCCCGTCGAGCAGGCCCCCGGCGCCGGCGCCCTCGCGCACCACGGCCCGCTCCGCCGGCCCGTCGCCGTCCGCCGGCGCCACCACCACGTCGGGCCGGATCAAGCCCTACGACACCGACGGCGGCCGGGCCGTCTTCGACCTGGGCCCGGCGAGCGCCACGCTCGTCTCCGCCACCCCCGGGACCGGCTGGTCGATGCAGGTGTGGAAGACGGAGACGTGGATCCGGGTGGAGTTCAGCCGGGGCGCGGACCGGGTGTCGGTGTTCTGCACCTGGCACGACGGGCCGCCGCACGTGGACGTCGGGACGTACTGACCGGTCCCCGGGGCGCGGTCAGCGGAAGACCGAGGGCGGCGGGGCCGGCGAGGCCACGGCCGCCGCGTCCGTCACGGGTGCGGCGCCACCGGTGAAGTCGGTGAGCCGCCTGCCGTGTTCGACCCGGGCCGGGTGCGGGTCGGAGGCGGCGCGGCGGGTGAGTTCGGCCAGCGGGAGCGGGAGGTCGCGGGCGACGAGGACGGCGTTGCCGAAGCGTTTGCCGCGCAGCACGGCCGGGTCCGCGATCAGGGCCAGTTCCGGGAAGCGGGCGGCGGCGGTGGCGATCTGGCCGCGCAGGTGGGCGAGCGGCGGGCCGTCGGCGAGGTTGGCCGCGTAGACGCCGGAGGGCTTCAGGGCCCGGCGGACCTCGTCGAGGAACTCGGTGGAGGTGAGGTGGGCGGGGGTCCGGGCGCCGCTGAAGACGTCGGCGATGACCAGGTCGGCCCAGCCGTCCGGCACCTTGGCCAGTCCGTCGCGGGCGTCGGCCGACCGCACCCGTATCCGCGCGTTCGCATCGAGCGGCAGTGCGCGGCGGACCAGTTGGACGAGGGCGGCGTCCCGCTCGACGACCTGCTGGGTGGAGCGCGGCCGGGTGGCGGCGACGTACCGGGCCAGGGTGAGGGCGCCGCCGCCGAGGTGCACCGCGTGCACCGGCTTGCCGGGCGGGGCGACGAGGTCGATGACGTGACCGAGGCGGCGCTGGTACTCGAAGGACAGGTATCCCGGGTCGTCGAGGTCGACGTGCGACTGGGGCGCCCCGTCGATCAGCAGCGTCCAGGCCCGGGGGCGGTCCGGGTCGGATATGAGCTGCGCCAGCCCGCCGTCGACCGGTTCCACCACGGCCTCGACGGCGGCCGGCCCGCGCCGGGTGTTCCTCGACCTTCCCATCCGTCCATTTTCGCAGCCCGTCCGGGCGGGTGCGTCACCGGCAGTTGTCGGCCGCCTCGATCAGCCGGGCCGCCTCCCCGAGGGCCCGGCGCAGCACCACCGGGTCGGTCGCCAGATCGGCCTCGCCGGGCGGCAGCAGCCAGCCCGAGTCCTCCGCCGCCGCCTCCGGGTGCAGCCGCAGCCCGCGCCCGTTCGTCTCGGTGCAGATGCTGCCCGGCACGTCCCAGCAGGCGGCGGTGCCGGCCGGCACCACGAAGCCGAGGGTGTCGCACCCGCCGTCGTGCAGCACGGGCCCGACCGTCTCCCCCGCCCCGCGGCGCAGGATGTCGACGGCCTCCAGTCCCTGCCGGGCCGGCACCGTCACGAGGTCGCACGCGTCGTTCCGGGCCGTCGGCGACAGCACCGTACCCAACGTCTCCGTAGTACAGGGATCGTTGCTCTGGCTGGTCTCCATGCCGGCCTCCACCACGCCTGTTGCAGTCCACACGCTTCAACGCGTGAGCGCGTCAACGGCTACGGCGCATGTGCGCCGCAAAGGATGGCAGTTCATGGCAGATCGTGGATGAGATATCCGGTTTGTAGCCAAACACTGCGTGGCGGGTCCGACACAGCCGGTACGTTCTTGCTCGCCGGAACCAGGGTGTCACAGGACAACTCAGCCCGAATCCACCCCGGATCCGGCATGGTTCGACGGTTCGCACGAGAGGACCGGCCATGGCGTCGTCAACCGAGACCTCGTCACAGCCCGAACGGCCATCCCGGCCGAACCTCGCCTTCCGGCAGCTGCGCGGCCGGCGCTCACCGGCCGAGTTCGCCGCGCTGGTGCGGCGGGCCGCGCGGGAGATCGGTGAGCGGGTGAGCTGTGACGCACGCTACGTCGGCAGGGTCGAGGCGGGTGAGATCCGTTGCCCCAACTACGCGTACGAGCGGGTGTTCCTGCACATGTTCCCCGGCCGCACGCTCACCGACCTCGGCTTCGCGCCGCGCTCGTCCGTCCGCGGACGCTCGGCGCGCACGGCCGCGGACCCGCCCGGGGCGTTCGGCACCACTGAGACGCGAGGGGCGCACGAGCCGTATGACACGGAGGACCACCGGCACCACCCGCAGGACCCGTACCACCCGCATGACCCTGACGAACCGTACGAACCGTACGAGAACGACCCCCTGAACCACGAGGAGAGCGACGTGCTGCGTCGCGCATTCATGACCGGCGGAGGCGCCACGGTGGCCGCCGCCACGCTGAGCCCGCTGGGGCTCGCCACCGGCGCCGCGGCGGCGGTCCGGCCGGCCCGCCGCGCCGGAAGCTCCGAGGCGACCGCCCTGGAGGAGGCCGTCCGCCGCATCCGGCTGCTCGACGACCGGCACGGCGCCGACGGCCTCTACCGCCGCGCGGCGGCGCCGCTGCGCGCCGCCTACGCGCTGCTGGACGCAGGCGCGACCCGGCTGGCGACCGCCGACCGGCTCCACTCCGGCGCCGGTGAACTCGCCATCTCCGTGGGCTGGCTGGCCCATGACTCCGGCCGCTTCGACGACGCGCGCTCGCACTACGCGGAGGCGCTCGCGACCGCCCGGATGACCGGCGACCCGGGTCTGGAGGCCCACGCCTTCTGCAACACCGCGTTCCTGGCCCGGGACACCGGCCGCCCCCGTGAGGCGGTGCGCGCCGCGCAGGCCGCCCAGCGCGCCGGCCGCCCGCTGGGCTCCGCCCGTCTGATGTCCCTGCTCGCGCTGCGGGAGGCCGGCGGCTGGGCGGGGCTCGCCGACCGCGCGGGCTGCGAACAGGCGCTGGCCCGTGCCCAGGCCCTCTTCGAGCGGGGCCACTCGGACGCCGACCCCGAGTGGATGAGCTTCTACGGAGAGGCCGAGCTGGAGGGTCTGGAGGCGCAGTGCTGGTCGACGCTGGGCGACTGGCGGCGCGCGTCCCGGCACGCCCGCCGCGCGGCCGACCTCCAGGACCCCCACTTCACCCGCAACATCGCCCTCTACACCGCCGAACTCGCCGACGACCTGGCCCGTGAGGGACGCCCCGACGAGGCGGCGCAGGCGGCGCTGCGCGTGCTCGGCCTGCTGGACCAGGTCCAGTCCTCCCGGATCCAGACGATGCTGGCCGGGACGGCACGGGTGCTGCTGCCGCACCGGCGGGCGTCCGGGGTGTCGGAGTTCCTCGACCGGCACGCCTCCCTGCCGAGGACCGGGCGGGCGTAGCGGACCGGGGCGCGGGCGGCCGCGCGCGGCCCGTCAGGCCGCCAGGTGCCCCAGGTCGTTCCAGCTCTCGATCGCCGGCTCCCCGTAGGCCCAGCCGAGCACGGACAGCGAGGTCGGGTTCAGCCGGACGCGGGCCGCGAAGTCCAGCGGCAGGCCGAGCCACCGCGCGCCGATGGACCGCAGGATGTGCCCGTGGGCGAAGACCAGCACGTCACGGTCGGCCGAGCGGGCCCATGCCACGACCTCGTCCGCGCGCGCGGTGACGTCGGCGAGGCTCTCGCCGCCGGGGACGCCGTCCCGCCAGATCAGCCAGCCCGGCCGCACCGCCTGTATCTCGGCCGGTGTCATGCCCTCGTAGGAGCCGTAGTCCCACTCCATGAGCGTGTCCCAGGTCGCGGCACGCTCACCGAACCCGGCCAGTTCGCACGTCTCACGCGCGCGGACCAGCGGACTGGTGCGCACCTCCACCCCGGGCAGCCCCTCGAACGGCGCCCGGTGCAGCCGTTCGCCGAGCAGCTTGGCCCCGCGACGACCCTCCTCCAGGAGCGGTACGTCGGTCCTGCCGGTGTGCTTGCCGGACAGCGACCATTCCGTCTGTCCATGCCGGGCCAGCAGGATGCGCGGTGCCATGGGAGACCTTTCCGGAGCCGGACGCCGGGCGGCGCCGGGGAACTAGAGGCGGGATACCTCCATCATCGCTCACCCCGGACACGGGCAACCCGCCGGGCGGTGTCCGCGTCTTTGAGTGCTGAAGCGGCCGCACGGCCGGGATGTGGACACCGTAAGGTGGCACGGTCGCCCGCCGGGGCGCACAGCAGAAGGGGGAGGGCGATCGGATGGCGCAGACCGAGACACCGGGCACCGAGGTGGCCCCGCGGACCCGGCTGCGCTGGTGGACCGAGCTGCCCCTGATCCTGCTGGTCTACGGCTGCTACACGGCCGGCCGTCTCCTGGCCCGCGGCGACGTCTCCTCCGCCGTCGACCACGGACTGGCGATCCTGCGGTTCGAGAAGGCCCTGCACCTCAACGCCGAGCACCCGCTCAACCGGCTGTTCACGCGCGAGCCGTGGCTCGGCGTGCCGGCGGACTTCTGGTACGCCTCGCTGCACTACGTGGTCACGCCCGCCGTGCTGATCTGGCTGTTCCGGGCCCGGGCCGAGCACTACCGAGCGGCCCGCACCTGGCTGATGACGTCCACGTTCTTCGGCCTGATCGGCTTCACCCTGCTGCCCACCTGCCCGCCGCGGCTGCTGTCGGCCGGGCACGGCTTCGTGGACACGATGGCCCACTACAGCTCGTACGGCTGGTGGGGCGGTGAGGCCAGCGCGCCGCGCGGTATGGGCGGCATGACCAACCAGTACGCGGCGATGCCGAGCCTGCACGTCGGCTGGGCGCTGTGGTGCGGGATCATGCTGTGGCGCTTCGGCGGCACGCGCCTGACCAAGGTGTGCGCCGTGGCCTACCCGCTGCTGACCGCCCTGGTGGTCATGGGCACCGCCAACCACTACTTCCTGGACGCGGTGGCGGGCGTGGCCGTGATGGGCGTGGGCCTGCTGCTCGCGCCGCGCGTGATGCGTGCGGCGGATCTGCTGCGGGCCCGCCTGGTCACCGCGGCCGCACCGGCCCCGGCGGACGCGGGTTCCCCGATTGTCAGTGACGGATGCCAGACTTCCGCGGGTGAGCGAATTCCACGGCAGCGCGAGTCGCGGCTCGCATCCGCGGCCGAACCGGACGCCGTCCCCCGAGACGCGGGGGACGGGACTCCGGCAGCGGCTCGCTGAGCTGCGCGGTCCCGACGTAGCGGCCAAGGCCCTGGACGCGCGTGCCCTCGCGGCGCTCGCCGCCAACCCCGGGTGCCGCAGACGGGCGATCCTGGACGGCGCCGGGGTGGACAAGGCGGCCCTGGCGAGCGCGCTGGGCGCGCCGTCGGGCTTCGGGCAGTCGCAGTTCGCGCTGACCCGGGGCAACGCGTTCGAGGCCAAGGTGAAGGCCGACGGCGGCGCGGAGCTGCTGCGGCTGGTGCACTCCCGCCTCGACCCGGGTGCCGAGCCGCCCGCGGGCGCGGCGGTCCCCGACCTGTCCGCGCCCGGCCCCGAGGGCCGCACGGCCCGGACGGCGCTGGCGCTGCGCGAGGCCGTGCGGGCGGGCGGCTGGACGCTGCTCGACCACCCGATGCTGGCGCTGGACGTGGCGGGCTCGCTCGCGTTCCTGGAGCCGGACGCGGTGGTGGTGCACCCGGACGGCGGCTGGACGGTCGTGGAGATCAAGTCCTTCCCGATGCTCGACGGCTCTGCCGACCCCGCGAAGGTGGGCGCGGCCGCCCGGCAGGCGGCGGTGTACGTGCTGGCCCTCGAGGAGGTCGCGGCCCGTCTCGACCCCGCCCCCGCGGTGCGCCACCGGGTGCTGCTGGTGTGCCCGAAGGACTTCTCCAACCTGCCCACCGCCTCCGCCGTCGACGTGCGCAAGCAGCGTGCGGTCACCGCCCGCCAGTTGGCCCGGCTCACCCGCGTGGAGGAGATCGCCGCCGCCCTGCCCGAGGGCACCTGCTTCGCGCCGGACCGCTCCGCCGAGGAGCTGACGGCGGCCGTCGAGGCGGTCCCGGCGTCGTACGCGCCCGACTGCCTGGCCGCCTGCGAACTGGCCTTCCACTGCCGGGAGCGCTCCCGGCAGGCCGGCGCGGTGACCCCGCTCGGCCGTCCGCTCCGTGCCGAACTGGGCGGACTGGCCACGGTCGAGGACGTGCTCGCCGCGGCCCGCGGCGAGAGCGGCGACCCCGACGACCCGGCGGTGGCGGCCCTGCGCCGGGCGGCCGCCCTGCGCGCGCAGGCCCTGGCGCACGCCCGGGAGGTGGCCCCTTGTCCCTGATCGCCACCCTCGCCCGGCTCGAGGCCGTCAGCACCGGCCGGGCCCAGCCCGCCGCGACCGTCCGCCACCGGCACCTGTCGGGCGGCCCCCTGGTGTTCGTGCCGCTCACCACCGCCGGTGAGGCCGGCGCCCCGCTCGGCGCGCTGGTGGGCACCGACCGGGACGCGCCGCGGCTGCTGGTCGTGCCGCAGCCCCGCGACCGCGACCTGCGGTTCGCGTTCCTCGCCGAACTGGCCGACGTGGTGCTGCCGTACGTCGACTCCTACGCGGGAAACGTCGAGGCGGCCGAGCGCACCGAGACCGATCCGGAGACCGGCAAGCGGGTCAAGGTCGAGGTCGAGCTGTGCGCGGACGCGCCCCAGCTGATCGTGCCGAGCCGCGCGGGCCTGGACTTCGTGCGGCTGCTCGGCCGCTCCATGCGCTTTCGCCGGACGGCCGAGCAGGACCCGGAGGCGCCGCACCCGGCGCCGCCCCATGTGCCGCTGCTCGGCCGCTGGCTGACCCACTACGGCGAGCGGGCCCGGGTGCCGGGCTCCTCCCTGCTGGTGGCCCTCACCGACCTGTTGTCCCGGCACTGGGCGACCGGCCAGTCCGGCCTGGAGGACCAGCACCTGGGCGCGCTGCTCGCCTGGATCGACACCCCGCCGGCGGCGGCCGTCCCCGGGCAGCGGGACCCGGGCGGCGCCGGACGGGGCACCGGGGCCGAGGCGGCCCGCCGGGCCGAGCTCGCGCGGGACGCCGAGGGCCAGCTCCTGTGCCCGCCGGCCGGACCGGCCACCGACCCGGCGTTCGACAACAAGCTCCTGGCCCCGGCCATCGAGCGCTACGACCGTGCCCGCACCGCGCTGGCCTCGGCCGAGGACGCCCTGGAGGCGGACGACCGGCTGGCCGCGCTCACCGACGCCGAGCAGCGGATCCGCGATCTGGTCGCGAGCCGGACGCGGCCCACCTGGGACGCGGTGTGGCGGGGCCTGGACCTGCTGCGGGAGCTGCCGGAGGGCGGGCACGTCGAGGAGCGCTGGACGCGGGACCGCTGGTCGTTCACCGGCCACCGCGACCGGGTGCTGGCGGGCGAGCCTCCGCAGCCGCGCCGCGACGACGCGGTGACGGCGGCGAACAAGCTGGCCACGCGCGAGCGCGAGCAGGCCCGCCTCGAGGCGCAGGAGGCGCTGGACGACCCGCTGGTGATGGCGGAGCGGCGGCTGGCCGGCGAGGCGTTCGCGGGCGAGGTCATCGACGTCGTCATGGCGTACAGCGAGGGGAGGCGGCCCAGCCCGCGCCCGCTGGTGACGGTCCGCACGGACGACCGGCCGCATCTGGCGGAGCGCGCGAAGGTGTACCGCTCGCTGGGCGGCAGACCCCAGGCGGCGGAGTTCGCCGGTCACGCGGGCGATCCGGAGGACGGCCTGCTGGTGCTGCGGATCGTGGACAAGATGGGCCGGGGCAAGGAGCCCGAGGCCGGCTCGGTGCCGGAGAAGGGCGACGCGGTCTGCTTCACGCTCTTCGAGCACGAGCAGCGCGGCGGCGCGAAGCTGCCCGATCCGGAGGAGACGCCGTGGACGCACGGCGGCCCGCCGGGCGAGGCGGTGCCGGAGGCACCCGACCGAGTGACCGGGGAGGACGTCCTGTGACGACGGTCGGATTCGACCCAGCGGAGGCGGCGGCACGCGCCACGGACGCCATCCTCGGCGACACCCTGCACGGCACCGAGCGGGGTGTGGTCGTGGACTCTCCGCCCGGGGCCGGCAAGTCCACGCTGGTGGTCCGCGCGGCGCTGGAGCTGGCCGGTGCGGGCCGGCCGCTGATGGTGGTGGCGCAGACCAACGCCCAGGTCGACGACCTGGTGCTGCGGCTCGCCGACAAGGCGCCCGACCTGCCCGTCGGCCGGCTGCACAGCAGCGACGCGGACGCGTACGACAAGGCGCTGGACGAGCGGCCCGCCGTGCGTACGTCGGCGAAGGCGGCCGATCTGGCCGGCCTGCCGGTGGTGCTGTCCACCGCGGCGAAGTGGGCGCACGTCAAGGTGGACGAACCGTGGCGGCACGCGATCGTCGACGAGGCGTACCAGATGCGCTCGGACTCGCTGCTGGCCGTCGCCGGCCTGTTCGAGCGGGCGCTGTTCGTGGGCGACCCGGGTCAGCTCGACCCGTTCGCGATCGTGGGCAGCGAGCAGTGGGCGGGCCTGTCGTACGACCCCTCGGCCTCCGCCGTCACCACCCTGCTGGCCCACAACCCGCAGCTCCCGCAGCACCGGCTGCCGGTCTCCTGGCGGCTGCCCGCGTCAGCGGCCCCGCTGGTCTCGGACGCCTTCTACCCGTACACCCCGTTCCGCAGCGGCACCGGCCACGGCGACCGCCGGCTGGCCTTCGCCGTGCCCTCCGACGGTTCGGGCCCCGACCGGGTGATCGACGAGGCGGCGGAGTCCGGCTGGGGCCTGCTGGAGCTGCCCGCCCGGCACACCCCGCGCACGGACCCGGAGGCGGTGCGGGCGGTGGCGGCGGTCGTGCGCCGGCTGCTGGACCGGGGCGGCGCGGCGGTCTCCGAGCGCTCGCCGGACCCCGCCCCGCTCACGGCCGACCGCGTCGCGGTGGGCACGGCCCACCGCGACCAGGCGGCGGCGGTCCGGGCGGCCCTGGCCGACCTGGGCGTGTCCGACGTGACGGTCGACACCGCCAACCGCCTCCAGGGACGGGAGTACGACGTCACGGTGGTCCTGCACCCGCTGTCCGGGCGCCCCGACGCCACCGCCTTCCACCTGGAGACCGGCCGGCTGTGCGTCCTGGCCTCGCGCCACCGGCACGCCTGCATCGTGGTCTGCCGCGCGGGGGTGGGCGACCTGCTGGACGACTACCCGTCCACGGAACCGGTCCAGCTCGGCACGCTGGTGAAGTTCCCGGACGGGTGGGAGGCCAACCACGCGGTGCTGGCGCATCTCGCGGAGCACCGGGTCGGCTGGCGGCCCTGACGTCCCCTTGCGCCCGCGCGAGAGAATGGACGGTGGCCCGCCGCGAGGCGGCGCACACGGAACCGTACGAGGAGGAGATGAAGACATGGCGGAGCCCACGCCGCGTCGGCACGAACCGCGGCGACGCCCCGCGCCCCTGCTCTTCGAGCCCGCGGAGGCGGCCGGCGACGCGGAGCACTTCTTCGACCTGGAGTCGATCGACGACCCTCGGGCGCTGCTGACCCGGGCCACGGAGCTGACCCAGGCGTTCCGTGCGGCGGCCGACCGGGCGGTGGAGTTCCAGGCCATCGCCGCGGCCCAGCTCGCCGACCCGCGCCGGTTCGACCGGCTGACCGCGGCGGACATCGCCGAGCGGGCGGAGTGGACCGAGGACTACGCGAAGAAGATGGTGGAGTTCGGCAGGGACCTGATGCGGGGGGTCGACACGGAGGGCCGGACGCCCGTCGATCCGGTCTGACCCTCCCGTCTGGCATATGCCAGGCGGGCAAGATACTCCTCCCTTCTCCCTCCTGTCCCGAATTTCCGCAACACAGGAGAACCGGCCGCTCACTGCCGGTAGATGTAGTCGGCATGAGCAGCACTCCGCACATCACCCGCGCCACCTCCGAAGGGGCCGCCTGGCTCGCCTCGGCAGGAACGTATCCGCGAAGCACGCTCGCCCTGTGGCGGGAGCGCCCGGACGCGCCGCTGGTCCTGCCCTGCGGCACCGCCTTCGACGTGATCAGCGCCCCGGCGGTCTTCGGGCGCCGCATGCTGGACCGGTTGTGGGACGACGGGCCCGGTTCGGGCCCGGTCGCGGTGGTCCGGGGCCGCACGCTCCTGTTCGCCGCCCCCGGCACGGCCCAGCGGCTGCCCTCGCTGATGGCCTGGGAGGAGTGGGGGTCCCAGCGGGCGGACGCGGTGCCGGCCCTGCTCTGCCACGGCACGGGGGACGCGGTGACCGTCCCGGCGCTCGACGGCGGCGAGTCCCCCGGCTCCGGCGGCTGCCGCTGGCTGGTCGCCCCCGACACCCGTCACCCCTGGCTGCCCGGGCCCGAGGTCATGCTGTGGGCGACCGTACGGGCAGCCCGCGCGGCCGTACGGATTTCGATTTTTCCTCCCGCCGACCATGATGCTAAGGTCTACGACGTCAGCAGGCGCCGCTAGCTCAGTTGGTTAGAGCAGCTGACTCTTAATCAGCGGGTCCGGGGTTCGAGTCCCTGGCGGCGCACGATGACGATGGCGAGACGTGTTCGCGGAAGCGCGAACCTGTCTCGCCATCTCTGTTTTTGTGCGGCTTCGCCGCGCTTCGTGGGGGCTTCGCCACCCACACCCCCGTCTATGTGGGGCGGGCCTTCTCTTCTGGAGGGCTCCGGGGGGCGGGCACCCTCTCCCGGGAGGGTCAGCCGGTGAGGGCCGGGGTGATCTTGACCGTCCAGGCTCCTGATGTGGTGCGGTTCTCCACCTCGATCTTCACCCGGCTTCCCGGGACCGTGAAGCTCTCGCCCAGGGCGACCGGGGCGTCGGCCAGCGGCGGGTAGACCGAGTTCTCCCAGCACGCCTCCGTCCGCGGATGCGCGTCGACCACCTGGACCGGGCCGCCTCCGGACTCCGCGCCGCCCTTCACCCGGTACACCAGGACACCCTGCCGGCAGGCCGCACGGTCGTTGCCCGCCGAGCCGCGCGCCTCGAAGGCCAGGGCGCTGTCGGGGCCCGTGCGCACGACCGCCAGCTTGACACCGTGCCCGAGACCGAAGGCCGGGGCGCCGGCCGTGCCCTGCACCGGGACGCCCGGGCCGGCGGCCAGCGGCTCCAGGGTCAGCCGGGTCGGACCCGCCCCGCGCACACACACCACCTGGCGCGGATCCAGCCATCCCAGCTTCCACTTGTGCCAGGCGAACAGATCCGGGGAAAGTCCGAACTGGCTGCCCATCAGGTCCCAGTCGCCGACATAGGTGTCCCAGTCGCCCTTGCCGTCGACCGGGCGGTGATACAGGTCGGGGAGGTCGAAGACATGGCCGGTCTCATGAGCCAGCACCAGACGGTCGGGCGGATGTTTCTCGAACACCGTGACGACCCGCCGTACGTCCGTGTCGTCCACGCGCACAGGGGTGTCGAGGTTGACGACCTTCGTCGCGTCCGAGTCGACACCGGGCGCGTCCGGGTCGGCCACGAAGTAGACGACCGGGTAGCGGGAGAAGTCCACCTCCCGGTCGGCCGCGGCGAAGGCGTCCCGCAGGTAGGCGGCGCGGTCGTCCGCGCCCCAGTCGCGCCTTATGGCGTACGCGGTCGACGGGCGCGGCATGCGCAGCCAGTGCCGCAGCGGATGCGGGCGCAGGGTGAACCTGCCGTAGGAGGCCTGTGCGAAGTAGCGGCTGGTGGCCGGGAAGTGGTCGGCCGCCAGCTCGGCCGGGGTGGTGCGGGGCGTGGCGTCCGGGAACGACAGGAAGATCATGACGGCGTCGAGTATGCCGGCCGGGCGGGTGTAGCCGGCGTTCCAGGTGTCCACACCCTCGGAGTGGTGGGCCTCGGTGCGGTGCAGGGCGCACGGGACCGTCGAGAAGGGCTCGGCGACCGACGGGCCGGTGAGGATCGAGGTCGCGGCGAGCGCCGACATCGTGGTGGCCACGGCGGCGGTGCTGCGCAGCTTGGGCACGGAAGGACCTCCGGATGCGGTTCGCGGGACACCGCATCCAGACTGTGCGACTTCGTTGGCATTCGTCCTGTTTGCCTGAACCAGAAGGGTGAGTGCGCCCGTTTGCGCGCCGGCGTACGTCGGCCATCGACACCCCGAAACACTCACGGAACGTCACAACTGGTCGGGGGGCTGAAGAACCCGTCCAGGTGCGGGCAGAAACGATCTGTCAGAACCTGTGGTCTGTCCGGGACACTGGCGAGTGGCTGGAAGGCCCCGGGGCCAGCCTCTATGATCGGCACACTTTCCGGCACGGACCGAGATCGAGTGCACTGCGGGAGCGAGCGGTGAGCGGAACGTCCGAAGGGCCGACGCCCGCGGCAGACCTCGACCGGTCAGCCGTCACAGACAGTGACCAATACACCTACCATCGTGTCTTCGCGGCCGCCCCGCTCTCCATGGCCGTCGTCGACGGCGAGGGCCTCGTCGTCAGCGCCAACGCCGCTTTCGGCGAGCTCCTCGGCGCCGACCCGGACGCGCTGGCCGGGCGGCCCGCCGCCGACCTGGTGGACCTGGCCTCCGACACCCGGACCTGGCACGCCTACCGCGAGGTGCTGAGCGGCCGCGAGGCCACGCTGCGCTGCACCCGCCGGCTGAAGCACCCCGAGGGGCACTCGGTGTGGGCGCAGATCACGGTCGCCCCGCTGGCGGGCGGTGGCCCCGGCGTCCTGCTGTCGGTCGCCGACGTCAGTGCGCACCGCGAACTCCAGGCGCGGCTGCGGCACTTGCAGATGCACGACCCGGTGACCCGGCTGCCCAACCGCACCCTGTTCTTCGAGCGTCTTTCGGCCGCGCTGGAGGCGGAGTCGTACGAGCAGAGCGGCACCGGCCGGATCGGGCTGTGCTACCTGGACGTGGACGGCTTCAAGGCGGTCAACGACACCCTCGGCCACCGCGTCGGCGACCGGCTGCTCGCGGCCGTCGCCGAGCGGCTGACCCGGGTCGCCGACGAGGCCGGGTACGCGCGCGCCGGCACCCCGCTGGTGGCCCGGCTCGGCGGCGACGAGTTCGCCCTGCTGGTCGAGGACTCCACGGGCACCGAGCAGGTCGCCGACCTCGCCGAGTCCGCGCTGAAGGCGCTGGAGGAACCCTTCGACCTGGCCGGGCAGCGGCTGTCGCTCACCGCCTCCATCGGTGTCGTGGAACGGCACGCGGCCGGCACCACCGCCACCGGCCTGATGCAGGCGGCGGATACGACGCTGTACTGGGCGAAGGCGGACGGCAAGGGCCGCTGGACGCTGTTCGACCCGGAGCGCAACGCGCACCGGATCACCCGTCAGGCGCTCTCCTCCACCCTGCGCCTCGCCATCGAGCGCGGCGAATTCGCCCTGGAGTACCAGCCGTTGGTCGGCATGGAGGACGGACGGCTCAGCGGGGTCGAGGCGTTGGTCCGCTGGAATCATCCTCAGTTCGGCACACTGACGCCGAATCGGTTCATCGGACTGGCCGAGGAGGACGGTTCGATCGTCCAGCTCGGCCGCTGGGCGCTCGCGACCGCCTGCCGGCAGGCCCGCCGCTGGCAGCTCGACCGGCCCGGCGAAGCGCCGATCTTCGTCAGCGTCAACGTCGCCGTGCGCCAGGTCTGGGACTCGGACCTGGTCGCGGACGTGGCCGAGACGCTCGCCGAGACCGGGCTCGCCCCGCATCTGCTCCAGCTGGAGCTGACCGAGTCGGCCGTGATGGGCTCGGCGGGCCGTCCGCTCCAGGCCCTGCAGGCCCTCAGCGACATGGGCGTGCGCATCGCGATCGACGACTTCGGCACCGGCTACTCGAACCTGGCCTATCTGAGCCGGCTGCCGGTGAAGGTCCTGAAGCTCGACGGCTCCTTCGTGCGCGGCTTCCAGTACGAGGAGGCGGCCAAGGGCGTGCCGCCGAACCCGGCCGACGAGGTGATCGTGGAGGCGATGATCCAGCTCGCCCACCGGCTCGGGCTGACGGTGACCGCGGAGTGCGTGGAGACCTCGGCGCAGGCCACGCGGCTGCGCCGGATCGGCTGCGACACCGGGCAGGGCTGGCTGTACTCCCGGCCGGTGCCGCCGGATCGTATCTCCGAGCTGCTGGGCGACCGGACCTACGCGGTGGGCAAGCCGTAGGCGTCGGCGATCAGTTCGTAGGAGCGCAGCCGCTGCTCGCCGCGGTGGGCGTGCGAGGTGAGCATCAGCTCGTCGGCGCCGGTGCGCTCACGCAGGGCGTCGAGGCCGGAGCGCACCTCCTCGGCGGTGCCGTGCACGATGTTGCCGGTCCAGGAGGCCACGAAGTCCTCCTCCATCGGGCTGAACTCGTACTTCTCGGCCTCGTCCGGGTCGGGGAAGAGACCCGGGCGGCCGGTGCGCAGCCGGAGCATGTTCAGCGCGGCGGCCTTCACCTGGCGCCGGGCCTCCCGCTCGTCGTCCATGGCGAGGGCGGAGACGCCGATGAGGGCGTAGGGCGCGTCCAGCACCTCGGAGGGCCGGAAGGTCTGCCGGTACAGGTCGAGGGCCGGGACGGTGTTCTGCGCGGAGAAGTGGTGCGCGAAGGCGAAGGGCAGTCCGAGCAGGCCGGCCAGCCGGGCGCTGAAGCCGGAGGAGCCGAGCAGCCAGACCGGCGGGCGGTGCGGGGACTGGAGCCCGCCGGGGGTGCTGCCCTGCACCGGGCCGGGGATCGCGTGAATGCGCCGGTAGGGGTGCCCGTCGGGGAAGTCGTCGTCGAGGAAGCGGGTGAGTTCGGCGAGCTGCTGCGGGAAGTCGTCGGCGCCCTCGTCGAGGGTGTCGGTGCGGCGCAGCGCGGCGGCCGTGGCGCCGTCGGTGCCGGGCGCCCTTCCGAGGCCGAGGTCGATCCGCCCGGGGGCCATCGCCTCCAGCGTGCCGAACTGCTCGGCGATGACCAGCGGGGCGTGGTTGGGCAGCATGACGCCGCCCGAGCCGAGCCGGATGCGGTCGGTGTGCGCGGCGAGGTGGGCGAGGATCACGGCGGGCGAGGAGGAGGCGACGCCGGGCATGGAGTGGTGCTCGGCCACCCAGTACCGGTGGAAGCCGCGCGACTCGGCGAGCCGGGACAGCGCCACGCTGGTGCGCAGGGCGTCGGTTGCGGTGCTGCCCGCGCCGACGGTCACCAGGTCCAGTACGGAGAGGGGGACGGGGGCGGTCCCGTGCGTCGTGCCCCTGATCTCGTCTGCCGACACGGTAGGTGCCTCCTGTTGTGGCCGTGGACGGTCGTGCGCTGTCGTACGGCCTGCTAACAGGAGGCTGTCTCCGTTTATTCCCGGGGCCGGCTCAGGCCTGGACCAGGGGCTCCCTGGTGAACAGCGTGCCGAGCGTCGGCGCGTTCACCCGCCGGTCGGCGAGCCGCAGCCCCTCCCAGACCGACACCTGGTTCGCGGTGAGCACCGGTTTCGACAGCGACTTCTCCAGCAGGGACAGGTGGGCGGCCGTGTGCAGCGCGGTGTCCGGCAGCAGCACCGCCTCCGCGTCCGGGCCGTCCGCGGACCGGGCCAGCGTCAGCACCTCCTCCTCGCCCCAGGTCCCGACCTCCGCCGCGGTGACGACCCCGGACGAGCGCGTGGCGACCACCTCGACACCGCCCGCCCGCAGGAAGTCCGCGAACAGAGCGGCCACGTCCTCGGGATAGGTCGCGCCCACGGCGACCCGGCGGACGCCCAGCTCCCGGGCCGCGTGCACGAAGGCGAAGGACGTCGAGGAGGCGGGCATCCCGCCCAGCCGGGCCAGGGTCCGCACCTGCTCCTGGGCGCCCTCCCAGCCGTACACGAAGCTGCCGCTGGTGCAGGCCCACACCACCGTGTCGGCCCCGGACAGCCGCAGCCCCTCCATGCCCTCGGCGAGCCGCTCGGCCGAGCCCATCTCGCGCAGCGCGTCCACCCGGTGCGCGTCCTCTCCGATGTCGGTGTGCACCACGTCCAGGCGGATGTCGCTGCCCAGGAGCTGCTCGATGCGCGGATAGTCGTCCTCGCCGGAGTGGCCCGGGTAGAGGAAGCCCAGTGCAGTCATGTCAGCCCTTCTCCGTGTTCCTTCGTTCTCTGCGTGTTCTGCGGGTTCTGCGGGTTCTGCGGGTCTTGCCGGTTCTGCGGGTCGTGCGCTCCTTCCGGCAGTGAGGGCCAGTCACGCGCGGCTTCGTCCAGCAGCGCCTGATAGGGCCCCACGGCTCGGGTACCCAGTCGGCGCAGCGCCGCCCACATCGTGACCTGGTTGGCCGAGAGCACCGGTATGCGAAGCTCCGCCTCCAGTTGGGGGATGACGTCGTACGTCGCCAGGTTGGTGCAGGAGATGAACAGGGCTTCGGCCGAGCCGGGGCGGACCGCGCGCCGGGCCATGGCGACCACCTCTCGGTAGGGAACCCGCCAGATGTGCCGGGTGAGCCCCATGAAGGCGCGGCCGGTGACCCGCACCCCGGCCTCGGCGACGTACTGCTCCAGGGCCCGGGTGACGGACACCGTGTAGGGGGTGACGAGGGCCACCCTGCGCACCCGCAGCTCGGCCAGCGCCTCCAGCAGCGCGCCGGAGGTGGTCACCGAGGGCAGCGCGCCGGCCGCGGTCATCGCCGCGCACATGGCCCGCTCGCCCGCGATCCCGTCGACGAAGCTGCCGGAGGCGCACGCGTAGGCGACGACCTCGGGCGCGACGGCGCTCAGGGCCCGCACCGCCTCGCCGAGCGTCCGGTGCTCGCTGACCAGCCGGGCCAGGTCCAGGCTCACCTCGACCGGCACGAACGGGGTCCGGGTCAGGTGCAGGGACACCTCGTCCGGGACCCAGCGCCACAGCTCGCGGTCTAGGGCGAAGTCGAAGGGGGCCACGACACCGACACCCCGCTGGGGGCGGGGACCGCCGAGGAAGGAGACGTCCATGGCAAGGCACCGGCCTCACGCTGGGAGACGAGGGAAGGGTCGTCGTACGCCCGTGTTGACGAAGGTAGGTTCGGGTGCGAGCGTGGTCAATCCGCGCATGTCAGACGCCCGGAGCCGCCCGCATGACGCCGACCCTGCCCACCCTCCTGGTTTTGGACGCCGACCCGCCGCCCCGCCTCGGGCGCCTCACCGGCCGGGCGCGGATCGAGCACACCGACGCGGCCGGCCTCGCCGAGCGGCTGCCGGCGGCGGACGTGCTGCTGGTGTGGGACTTCGCCTCGCACGCGGTCCGGCGGGCCTGGCCCGGGACGGGCCCGCGGCCGCGCTGGGTGCACACGGCGAGCGCGGGCGTGGACCACCTGATGTGTCCGGAACTCGCCGTCTCCGACACGGTGGTGACCAACGCGCGCGGCATCTTCGACCAGCCGATCGCCGAGTACGTGGCCGCCCTGGTGCTGGCGGTGGCCAAAGACCTGCCGCGCACGCTGGAGCTCCAGCGGGAGCGGACCTGGCGGCACCGGGAGACCCGCAGGGTGGCCGGCACCCGCGCGTGCGTGATCGGCTCGGGGCCGATCGGCCGGGCGATCGCCCGCACCCTGAAGGCGCTGGACGTGACGACGGCGCTGGTCGGGCGGGTGCCGCGGACCGGCATCCACGGACCGGGCGACCTGGACCGGCTGATCTCCCGCGCCGACTGGGTGATCTCCGCCGCGCCGCTGACGGAGCAGACGTACGGCATGTTCGACACCCGCCGGTTCGGCGTGATGCAGCCCTCGGCGGTCTTCGTGAACGTCGGCCGCGGCGGGCTCGTCGACGAGGACGCCCTGGCCGAGGCGCTGCGCCGGCACTGGATCGCGGGTGCGGCCCTCGACGTGTTCGCCGCCGAACCCCTCGGCGAGGAGAGCCCGTTGTGGGGGCTGCCGGGGCTGATCGTCTCCCCGCACATGAGCGGTGACACGGTCGGCTGGCGCGATGAACTGGGCTCCCAGTTCGTGGAGTTGTACGAGCGCTGGGCGGCCGGCCGGCCGCTGCGGAACGTGGTCGACAAGAAACGCGGATACGTGCCCGGTCACTGACACGCCGTCACTGACACCCCGGGAGGGTGTATGCAGCTCACCGAACTGACCGCCGTCCAGCTTCTCGACGGTTACCGCAAGGGCGAGTTCAGCCCGGTGGAGGCGACCGAGCAGGCCCTGCTCCGGGCGCGGCGGATCCAGCCGGAGGTCAACGCGTTCGCGCGGCTCACCGAGGAGGACGCGCTCGCGCGGGCGCGGGAGTCGGCCGAGCGGTGGCGGCGCGGGGAGCCGGCCGGGCTGCTCGACGGTGTGCCGGTGACGGTGAAGGACCTCCTGCTGCTGCGCGGCCACCCGACGCTGCGCGGCTCGAAGACCATCGCCGAGCAGGGGCGCTGGGAGGAGGACGCGCCGTCCGTCGCCCGGCTGCGGGAGCACGGCGCGGTGTTCCTGGGCAAGACCACGACACCCGAGTACGGCTGGAAGGGGGTCACCGACTCCGCGCTGTCCGGGGTGACCCGCAACCCGTACGACCCCTCGCGCACCGCGGGCGGCTCCAGCGGCGGCAGCGCCGCGGCCGTCGCGCTGGGCGCGGGCCCGCTGTCGCTGGGCACGGACGGCGGCGGCAGCATCCGCATCCCGGCCGCGTTCTGCGGGATCTTCGGGCTGAAGCCGACGTACGGCAGGGTGCCGCTGTATCCGGCGAGCGCGTTCGGCACGCTCTCGCACGTCGGCCCGATGACCCGGGACGCGGCCGACGCGGCGCTGCTGCTCGACGTCATCGGCGTACCGGACCCGCGCGACTGGTCGGCGCTGCCCCCGCCGCCTGAGTCGTTCACGGCGGCGCTGGACGAGGGCGTGCACGGGCTGCGGGTCGCCTACTCGCCGACCCTCGGCGGGCAGGTGGCCGTCCGCCCGGGGGTCGCCGCGGCCGTGCGCCGGGCGGTGGCCGGCCTCGCCGACCTCGGCGCGTACGTCGAGGAGGCCGACCCGGACTTCAGCGACCCGGTGGACGCCTTCCACACCCTGTGGTTCAGCGGCGCGGCCCGGCTCACCCAGAGCTTCTCGCCGAACCGGCGGCGGCTGCTCGACCCCGGTCTGCGCGAGATCTGCGCGCAGGGCGCGCGGCTCGGCGCGCTGGACTACCTGGCCGCGGTGGACGTCCGCATGGACCTCGGCCGCCGGATGGGCCGCTTCCACGAGCGCTACGACCTGCTGGTCACGCCCACCCTGCCGGTCACGGCGTTCGAGGCGGGCCGGGAGGTCCCCGTGGGCTCCGGGCTGCGCCGCTGGACCGGGTGGACCCCGTTCACCTACCCGTTCAACATGACGCAGCAGCCGGCGGCGACGGTCCCGGTCGGCGTGGACGACGACGGGCTGCCCGTGGGGCTCCAGGTCGTCGCCGCCCGGCACCGCGACGACCTGGTGCTGCGCGCCTCGCACGCCCTGTACGGGGCGGACCTCACGCTCTCCGGAAGCTGAGCGTCTCCCCCGCAGCCCCGGTGCGCCACAGGTCGTTGCAGGCCTCGGCCATCGCCTCCAGACCGGACACGACCTGGCCCCAGACGATCCCGGGCACCCAGCCCACGTCGCCGTTGAGCAGCAGGTTGTTGCGCTCGTAGAACAGGGCCAGGTCGACCACGGTGGTGCCCGGCCCGACCTCCCGGTCGTAGCCGTAGGCCCGCGTGCCCAGTTCGGCGCCGGCGAAGGAGAAGTAACAGAGATCGCCGGGGATCGGGGTGACCGTCGGGTTCTCCAGTGGGGGTTCGGTGGAGGCCAGGGGCGGGAAGAGGGCGTAGATCTCGTTGCGCGCGTACTTCGCGTGGTACACGTCGCCCCCGAGCGGCAGTGCCTCCCACACTGCCGCGCAGGTCAGGGGCGCGAGGTCGTCCAGCAGTCGTGCCGTGCAGTGCACGTCACGGCTGTCGAGCGAGACGGTGACGAATCGATCGGCCATGGAACCAAGGGTGCATAGGACGGGAGCGCTTGGGTAGCCGCGCCGCCATGGCTCCACCACTTGGGAACGACGTGCACACGATCCGGTCGGAACACAGACACAGCAGGCGCTCGGTGCTCGCCGGTGCCGCGGCGCTCGGCGCCCTGGGCGCGCTGGGCGCCACGGGCTGCGCACGGGTGGCGTCGGCGTCGGACGAGAACGGCGGCGACCTGCTCGACCGGTTGCGCGCACAGGGTGTCGTACGGCTCGGGATAGCCGGCGAGATCCCCTTCGGGTACATCGACAAGGACGGCCGTCTGACCGGTGAGGCGCCGGAGCTGGCGAAGGCGGTCTTCAAGCGGCTCGGGGTGGCCCGGGTGCAGCCGGTGCCGACGGAGTTCGGTTCGCTCATCCCGGGGCTGAACTCCCAGCAGTTCGACGTCGTGGCCGCCGGGATGTACGTCAACGCCGAGCGCTGCGAGCAGGTGATCTTCGCCGATCCGGACTACCAGATGCTGGACGCGTTCATCGTCCGCAAGGGGAACCCGAAGGGGTTGCACTCCTACCGGGACGTCGTGGCGAAGAAGGCGAAGTTCGCCACCGGCACCGGGTACGCGGAGATCCAGTACGCGGTGGAGGCCGGGTACAAGGAGAGCGACATCCTGATCGTCCCCGACCAGGTGGCCGGGCTGAACGCCGTCGAGGCCGGGCGCGTCGACGTCTTCGCCGGTACGGCGCTGACCGTCCGCGAGGTGGTGAAGAAGTCGGGCAAGGCGGAGGCCACCAAGCCGTTCGCCCCGCTGGTCAAGGGCAAACCGCACGTCGACGGCGGGGCGTTCGCGTTCCGGCCCACCGAGACGCGGCTGCGGGACGCCTTCAACGTCGAGCTGCGCAAGCTGAAGAAGAGCGGGGAGCTGTTCCGGATCCTTCGGCCCTTCGGCTTCACCGAGGCCGAGATGACGGACATGACCGCGAAGGAGCTCTGCCGCGGATGACCTCAGGGCTCTGGGACCTGGTACTCAAGGGCGTCTGGACCACCGTCCAACTGCTGGTGTTCAGCGCGCTGCTGGCAGCCGTGGTGTCCTTCGTCGTCGGTGTCGCGCGCACCCACCGGCTGTGGATCGTGCGCTTCCTCGCCGGCTTCTACGCCGAGGTGTTCCGTGGCACCTCGGCACTGGTGGTGATCTTCTGGGTGTTCTTCGTGCTGCCGGTCGCCTTCGGCTGGCAGCTGGTGCCGTTGTGGGCGGGCACGCTGGCGCTCGGGCTGACGTACGGCGCGTACGGCTCGGAGATCGTGCGCGGCGCGCTGAACGCGGTCGACCCGGCGCAGAAGGAGGGCGGCGTCGCGCTCAGCTTCACCCCGGCCCAGCGGCTGCGGTTGATCCTGCTGCCGCAGGCGGTGCCGGAGATGATCCCGCCGTTCTCCAACCTGCTGATCGAGCTGCTCAAGGGCACCGCGCTGGTGTCGGTCATGGGCATGGGCGATCTGACGTTCAGCGCCAACCTGGTGCGGCTGGCCCTGCAGCAGAGCGCGGAGATCTACACGTACGTCCTGCTGATCTACTTCGCGATCGCCTTCGTGCTGACCCGGCTGATGCGCGGTCTGGAGAAGCGGCTGAAGCCCGGGGTCGGCAAGGAACCCGCGCCGCGATCCGCGGCGCATGAGCTGAAGCGGGCCGAGACGACCGGAGTGGGGGGTGGAGTCGCATGAAGTGGGACTGGAACGCCGTGAGCGACTTCATGCCGGACTTCTGGGACGGGCTGCTGGTCACCCTGCAGGTGCTGGCCCTCGGTTCGCTGCTGTCCTTCACCCTGGGCCTGGTGTGGACGCTGCTGATGCGCACGCCCAGCCGGTGGGTGCGCTGGCCGGTCGGGGTGGTCACCGAGTTCGTCCGCAACACCCCGCTGCTGGTGCAGCTGTTCTTCCTCTTCTACGTGCTGCCGGAGTGGGGCCTCACCTTCTCCGCGCTGGCCACCGGGGTCTTCGCGATCGGTCTGCACTACTCGACGTACACGATGCAGGTCTACCGGGCCGGCATCGAGGCCGTCCCGGTCGGCCAGTGGGAGGCGGCGACGGCGCTGAACCTGCCCCGGCGGCGGACCTGGACCGCGGTGATCCTGCCGCAGGCGATCCGCCGGGTGGTGCCCGCCCTCGGCAACTACGTGATCTCCATGCTCAAGGACACGCCGATGCTGATGGTGATCACCGTGCTGGAGATGCTCGGCCACGCCCGGCTCTTCTCCCAGCAGCACTTCCAGTTCACCGAGCCCCTGACCGTGATCGGGGTGGCCTTCATCCTCATCTCCTACCTGGCCTCCCTTCTCCTGCGAGCCCTGGAGCGACGCCTTGTCCGTTGAGACCCGAACCAAGTCGTCGGTCACCGACGCCCCGCCCACCGACGTGATCCGTCTGGAGGGGGTCACCAAGCGCTTCGGGGCGAACACCGTCCTGGACGACCTGAACTTCTCCGTCGCCCCCGGCAAGCACGTGACCCTGATCGGGCCGTCCGGCTCGGGCAAGACCACGATCCTGCGGCTGCTGATGACCCTCACCAAGCCGGACGAGGGCACGATCACCGTCGACGGGGAGCGGCTGTTCCCGGCGCCGGAGAAGCAGGTCCGGGAGGTGCGCAAGAAGATCGGGATGGTGTTCCAGCAGTTCAACCTGTTCCCGAACATGTCGGTGCTGCGGAACATCACCGAGGCGCCGGTGCGGGTCCTCGGCCTGTCCCGGGACGAGGCCGAGGCCCGGGCGCGCGAGCTGCTGGAGCTGGTGGGGCTGGCCGACAAGTGCGACGCCCGGCCCACCCGGCTGTCCGGCGGCCAGCAGCAGCGGGTGGCGATCGCCCGGGCGCTGGCGATGCGGCCCCAGGTGCTGCTGCTGGACGAGGTGACCTCGGCGCTCGACCCGGAGCTGGTCGCGGGAGTGCTGGATCTGCTCAGGGACATCGCCCGCAGCACCGACATCACGATGCTGTGCGTGACCCACGAGATGGGTTTCGCCCGGGACATCTCCGACCAGGTACTGATGTTCGACTCCGGTCGGGTGATCGAGTCGGGTTCGCCGGAGAAGATCTTCAGCGATCCGGAGCGCGACCGAACCCGGGAATTCCTCAGCGCGGTCCTCTGACTACGAGGGGTGAGGGCCGAACAGTCGAGGTCCGGACGCTGGGTGATGACGCTGGCATATGCCAGAGGGTCTGCTGCCCAGTTGGGAGGGGGACGGCGAGTGACACAATCTCGCCAACCCCCTCTCCCCGACCGCCCTTTGCCCGTTATCGTGGTAGCGATCCGCCGACCGGATCTCGCGGCCACAGACAGGCGAGCGCAGGGGGAAACCGTGGCGCTGATGCACGAGCCGACCACCCCGAACCACTCCGCCCAGGACGCCCTGCGCGTCCTGGAGACCGTGGCCCGTCACCCCGCCGGCGTCACCGACACCGAGCTGGGCCGCCGCACCCGTCTGGAACCCGAACGGCTGACCACCCTGTTGCGCATGCTGCGCCGCGAGGGCTACGTCGAGCAGATCGCGGACGGGGCCTACCTCACCGGTGAGACCCTGCGCCGTCTGACCTCGGCGCACGACCGCGAGCGCGCCCTGCGCGAGAAGCTCCAGCACACCCTGGACCGGCTGCGGGACTCCGTCGGCGCGGCCGTCTACATGAGCCGGTACGTGGACGGCGAGGTCAGGGTCACCCAGTACGCCGCCGGGCCCGGCACCCCTGCGGTCAACGAGTGGGTCGACTTCCGCTGCTCCGCGCACGCCACGGCGGTCGGCAAGAGCCTGCTGACCCAGCTCGACCACAACGGGCGGCGCGACCACCTCTCCCGGTACAAGATGGCCCGTCTGACCTCGCGCACCATCACCAGCGACAAGCTGCTGCTCTCCCGGCTCGAGTCCCAGCCGCCGACCGTCCCGGTGCTCGACCTCCAGGAGTACGCGATCGGCACCGTCTGCGCCGCCGTCCCGATCACCGCGGGCTCGTCCGTCGGCTGCCTGGCACTGTCCCTCCCGGTCGAGCACGCCCACCGCCTGCGCCAGGCGGCGGACGCGCTGAACCGGAGCGCGGCGCCGGTGCTCCTCTCGCTCACGCTCTGAGTGGCCGGCGAGTGGTCACGAGCACCCTCGCGGACCAGGTACTATTTTCTTCGTCGCCGGCCGCGAGAAGCGGAAGGCGAGAGTCATGCGCCGCTAGCTCAGTTGGTTAGAGCAGCTGACTCTTAATCAGCGGGTCCGGGGTTCGAGTCCCTGGCGGCGCACGATGTCGAAGGGCTCCTCGCGAAGGCGAGGGGCCCTTCGGCGTCTTCCGTGTCTTCCGTGGTCAACAACCGGTAGACGTCCTCCCCCGGCGGCCGCCACCACACCGGGTCGGCGCACCGGAACCCCTCCCGGCGCAGGACCGCCCGGTGGATCTTGTTCGTCGCGGTCACCGGCATCCGCTCCAGCACCCGCACGAACCGGGGCGCCATCTTCGTCCCGAGGTCGGGCTGGGCCCGCAGGAACTCCGCGAAGCCGGCCGGCTCGAACCGCCCGGCCACCGCCGCCATCACCTGGTCCCCGGTCACCGGGTCCGGCACCCCGTACACGGCGACCGCGTCCGCCCCCTCGTACCGGGCCACGATGTTCTCGATCACCGCGGCGGCCAGGTTCTCCCCGTCGACCCGGATGCGGTCGTCGCCGCGCCCGGCGAAGTACAGGTACCCCCGGGCGTCCCGGTAGAAGAGGTCGCCGGTCCAGTACCCGTCCGCGCGCCGCCGCTCCGCCTCCGCCTCCGGGTTGCGCCAGTACCCCTCGAAGGGGCTGGGCCCCCGGTTCACCAGCTCGCCGATGGCCTCGTCCCCGTTGACCAGCCGCCCGCCGGTGCCGAAGACGGCCGCCGGGCACTCCCGCCCCGTGGCCGGGTCGAGCACCACCAGGCCCGGCCGCGCCGGTCCCACCGCGCCCGCCGGGGTGCCGGGCGCCCACTGGATCGCCGCCCCGCCCTCCGACGAGCCGTACCCCTCCACCAGCCGCACCCCGAACCGCCGCTGGAAGGCCGCCGCGTCGGCCGCCCCGGCCTCCGTGCCGAAGCCCGTGCGCAGCGGATGGTCCCGGTCGTCGGGCCGGGCGGGCGTGGCGAGCAGGTACTGGACGGCCCGCCCGACGTAGGTGAAGTACGTGGCCCGGTGCCGGCGCACGTCCGCGAGGAACCCGGAGGCCGAGAACCGCCGGCGCAGCGCCACCCCGGCCCCGGCGGCCAGCGCGGGCGCCCAGTCGGCGATCACCGCGTTGCCGTGGAACATCGGCATGCAGACGTAGTGCACGTCGTCCGCGCCCACCGCGAACTGCCGCACCAGGGCCTGCCCGGCCGCCGCCAGCCTGCCCTGGGAGCAGATCGCGGCCTTGGGCGCGCCGGTGGAACCCGAGGTGAAGTACAGCAGCAGCCGGTCGGCGGGGGTGGCCCCGGACGGGTCGGGCACCGCTCCCGCGTAGCCGGCGAGGAGGGCGCCGTACTCCTCGCCGTCCGCCACGAGGACCCGTACGCCCGGCAGCTCCAGGTCCGCCAGCAGCGGCAGCCGGGCCCGCTCGGTGACCAGGACCGGGCACTCGGTGTGCAGGATGTCCCGGGCCAGTTCGGCGCCCCGGCGGGTGGGGTTGACGCCGGCGACGGCGGCCCCGGCGAGGGCGGCGGCGCCCAGCCAGAGCGGGAACTCCTCGGTGTTGTCGAGCAACACCCCCAGGTGCGGTGGGGCGCCCGACGGCAGCAGGTCGGCCAGCAGCGCGGCCCGGGCGGCCGCGCCCGCCGCCACCTGGTGGTGGGTGAGCACCCGGTCCTCGCACCACATCCCCGGCCGGTGGTCGCCCCACCGCGCCGCCACCAGCTCGGCGACCGTGCCCGTCGTGGACGTCATGACCGGGCACGGTAACTGACATGGCGTCAGAAGTGGAGGCTCACGGCATCAGTCCGCCGGCCTCCGCGAACATCGCGTGCGCGACGGCCATGAACCCCAGGCAGAAGACGATGATCACGCCGAGGAAGGCCAGCAGGCAGCCCGACTCGGTGGCGAGCCTGCCGCGGGACGGCGGGATCGCGGTGGCCAGCCGGGGCTGCTCCGGGAGGTACCGCACGGTGACGAAGTCGCCCTCCAGGACGGTGGCGGGACCGCCCACCTCCTCGAACCGGACCTGGGAACCCTCACGGGTGGTGTACTCGTAGACGCGGTGCACGCTCGTGTGCACGGACGTGTCCCCGCCGCCCCCGCTGGTCGTGGTGTACATCCGCAGGCAGCGCGCCTCGGCCGTCAGCCCGTGCGCCCACGTGCGGCTGATCCGCCGGGCGCGGTGGACCAGCCGGAACGCGAAGTAGCCGGCACCCGCGATCATGAGGGTGGGCACGAGGTAGAAGAACAGTTCGAACATGAGGTTCCCCCGAGGTCGGTACGCCGCTCCGGAAGACCGGCGTGGCCCGGAATGTATCCGGCGGGGCGCACGGCCGCCCTCAAGGGAACCTCAGTTTCCGAGCTGTGACGCGCCGCTCGGAAGGGTCAGAAGGTGACGTCCGAGCAGGCGTAGAACGCGTTGCCCGTGTCGGCGATCGTCCACACCGCGACGATGACGTGGTGACCGCTCAGGCCGGACGGCAGGGTGCCGCTGTGGCTGAGGGTGGCCGGCGGCCGCTGTCCGTTGTACGGCACCGTCAGGAACGGGGTGAGGTTGATGTCCGAGCGGGACAGTGCGTGGTTCTGGTTCCAGCCCGGCTTGGTGACGTAGTACTTGAAGTCCGTCGTGGCGTGCATGGCCGTGAACTGCCAGCGGAAGGTGTACGACTGGCCGCCGGTCACCCGGGTGGTGGGCCAGGCCGCGCCGGACGGCGTCTTCGGCGAGCTGAGCTGGGCGAACCGGCTGACACCGCCGTTGCAGATCTGGCCGTCGGCGGGACCGGCGGCCGGGAAGCCCTTGGGGCCCTCGACGCTCTGCGGCTCCCACTGGATGTCGCCGCAGTTCGCCACGGTGCCGTTCTGGCAGAGCTTCTGTCTGCTGATGGGGAGGTCGGTGTAGCCGTGCCCGCTGGCGCCGCCGGAGGAGAGCACGAAGGCTCCGGCGGTCGCCAGGCCCAGCACGGCCGCGGACAACTTGGTCTTGGTGCGCATGCTGCCGCTCCTGGAGAACGTGGGGGATGTTCACTGGGCTGTGCGGTGCGGTGCGGTGCCGTCCCCCGCCGCGAACGAGGCGGGGCACTAGGTCTAGACCAAGTTCCAATGTATGGGCGTTAGTTGAGCGTGTCCACAACGCGGACGGGGCGATCCCCGGCGCCCCTCAGGTCGGCTCCCTGCGGCCCGAGCAGAACGCCACCGTCAGGTCCCGCACCAGCACCTTGCGCTCGTAGTCGTCCAGTTCGACGAGCCCGCGCATGGTCAGCCGGGTCACCGTGTCCTCCACCGAGTCCACGACCGAGTTGAGCATGCCGGACCGCTCCCGGGCGTCCAGCGCGGCGATCTGCCGGCGGTGCATCGAGGCGGCGACCTCGGGCGCGTACTCCACCCGGAGCGGACGCACCGAGAACACCTCCAGGCCGATCGGCCCCGCCTCCGCCGCCACCAGCCGGGTCAGCGCCTCACCGGCCGCCGCCACTCCGCCCCGCGGGCCGCCCGGCGGGTCCACCGCCACCCGGGCCAGCGCGGCCTCGACGCATTCCCGCAGATACGTCTCGTGGTCGTCGATGCCGAGCACGGCACGGGCGGTGTCCCGCACCCGCCACACGACCAGCACCACCACTCGCAGCGCCACCCCGTTGCCGTCCGTCGCCGGCATCGCCTCGCTGCGCCAGTGCCGCAGCCGCACGTCGACCCGGTGGCGGGCCACCAGCGGGTTCATCCACAGCAGGCCGGTGCGCCGGACCGTCCCCCGGTAGCGGCCGAACAGCCCGAGCAGCCGGGCCTGCCCGGTCCGTCCCCGGGCGAGCCCGCCGAAGCCGAGCGCGCCGAGCGCCCCCGCTCCCGCGTACGCCGCCCACTGCGCCGGGCCGAGCCCCGCGCCGCCGTACCCCGGCAGGCGCAGCGCGTCCACCGCGAAGGGCGGCAGCACCCCCGCCCACCACGACGTCGCCAGGCACCCGGCGACGCCGCCCACGCCGGCCAGCACCCCGGCGAGACCGGGCAGCACCCGCGCCGGACGCTCCACCAGTCCGGGGTCGACGCATGGGGCCGGCCGGCCGGCGACCGGGGCCGGGCGCCCGAGGCGCGGCTGCTCACCGGTGCCCCGTCTGCGGGCCACCACGGCGGGCTTCAGCGGCACCGACACCGGCTCGGGGTCGTCGCGGAACAACAGGTGGACGGGGATCTCGGTGGTCGCCTCGTTGTGGATCAGCCGGGCCGGACGGATGGCCGTGCCGCCCGCGCAGGCCGCGCCCTCCGGTTGTTCCTCGAACCCGGCCGTGTGTGACGTGGTCGTACTCATGCGTGCTCCAGCCTCCGCGCCAGACGCGTCATGACGGTCAAAGAGAGATGAAGAGAGAGGAGAAGACAGAGGAGAAGAAGAGAAGAAGAGAGGGGAGTGGGGAGAAGGCGACTGGAGGCGCGGCTAGGCGAACAGCCGGCGCCAGGTCTCCGGGCCCGGATAGCCGTCCGCCGCCCCGCCGCGCCAGCCCAGGCTGCGCTGGAACGCCTCGACGGCCCGCCGGTCGGCGTCGCCCCAGCGCGGCCCCGGCCCGGTGGCGTAGAACCTGCCGAACCCTTTCTTCACGAGCTGCTGCCCCAGCCGGGTGACGTAGTCGTTCTCCGCGCCCGGACGGAAGTACGTCCGGCCGGGGAAGCCGGGCACGCCGTGCGAGGCGGGCGAGCCGGGCGTGGTGGTGCTGCCCGGGATGCTCCTGCCCCGGCCGGTGACGAGCAGGTTCCAGGTGCCCGGGCCGGGCCGCCCGTCGGCGTCGGCGCCCGTCCAGCCCTGGGCCCGCTGGAAGGCCTGGGTGGCCCGGCGGTCCGCCTCGCCCCAGACCGGGCCGGGGCCGCTGGTGTAGAAGGAACCGGCGCCCCGTGCCACCAGCATTCGGCCCAGCTCGGTGACGTGCTTGTTGTTCGCGCCGGGGCCGAAGTAGGCGGTGCCCGGGAACGGCGTGGCCGACTTCCCGCCGGCGGCCTGCCCGCCCGCGCTCCCGGTGGTCAGGCCCTTGTACCGGTAGGGCACGTACTTGCTGCCGTTGCTCCAGTACGGGTACGGGGTGGGCCGGCTGCGGGCGTGCGGGGGCGTCTGCTCGTAGACCGTGTACTCGTTGTGCGTGTGGTCCGTCCAGCCGCCGAAGATCACGACATGGGAGCCGGCCTCGGGGTTGTCCGGGTTGTGGAAGAGCAGGATGTCGCCGGGCTGCAGTTCGCCCTTGGTGATCTTCACGCCGAACTGGGCGAGGCTGCCGGTCCACTCGTTGGAGGTCAGCCCCCAGGCCATGGACACGTAGCCGGAGCAGTCCTGACGGTAGCCGTCGGACCAGTACGCGCTCATGCTGTACGGCACCTTCGCGGTCACCCAGACCTTGGCCCGCTTGATGATCTCGTCCCGGGTGGTGGCCGGGGTCGGGGTGGCCGCGGGCTGGGCGGGTTTGCCGGCCGGGCCGTGCAGCGGGGACCGGGCGCCCTGCGGGGTCTGCGGCGTGGCGTCGGACGCGCCGGCGGTGCCGGGCGCGGGTGGGGTGGGGGCGGTGGCGCCGAGGGCGGCGGCCTGCGGGATCGCGCCGAGGGCGGCGGCCGAGGCCGCGGCCACCGTCACGATCCCCCGGGTCGCCGGACGGCCGCCGAAACGGCCGGACGGCGGACGAGCGCTCGTCCGCCGCCCGTGGACGCAGCCGGGGCAGTCGCAGCCGTTCACGGGGTCGACTTCCTCGAACAGCGGAGCGGTCATGCGATCTGCCTCACATACGGGGTGGATGTGTCCGCGGGTGTGCACATTGATCAGTTTCACAACCGGCGTCCGGGCACGCATGTTGACGGTCCGAATGATGTACCGCGCGTGCTCCGGATCGGGGACCCCGGCACGCGTGGTCCGGAGCACCCCTCCAGCTCATGTAGAGTTTTCCCGTCAGCAGGCGCCGCTAGCTCAGTTGGTTAGAGCAGCTGACTCTTAATCAGCGGGTCCGGGGTTCGAGTCCCTGGCGGCGCACGATGACGATGGCGAGCCACGTCCGCGGAACACGCGGTCCTGGCTCGCCATCTCTGTTTCCGCCCGCCGCGCCGCACCCATTGCCTGTTTGGCCGGATACCCTCTGGCCATGGCAGCCCGGGACCTTCAAGAGCGGATCAAGAAGCTCATCGTCGACCGACGGCTGCCCTCGGGCGCCCCGCTGCCGACCGAGCCCGAGCTGATGGAGTTCCTCGGGGCGAGCCGGAACTCGGTGCGGGAGGCCCTGAAGGCGCTGCAGGCGATGGGCATCGTGGAGATCAGGCACGGGTTCGGGACCTACGTCGGCTCGATGTCGTTCGCACCCATGATCGAGGGGCTCGCGTTCCGCACGGTCGCCGGGCACTACCGGGGCGAGGACTCCCTGCTCCAGTTGCTGGAGCTGCGCGAGGCGGTCGAGACGGGACTGGTCTCGCGGCTGGCCGGGCGGCTGCCCGAGGCGGACCTCGTTGAACTGGACGCCCTCGTGAGCCGTATGGAACGGGAGGCCGCCGAGGGGCGCGGCCTCGCCGAGACCGACCGCGCGTTTCACGCCACCCTCTACCGGGGGCTGGACAACGTGCTGCTGAGCGAGGTGCTGGAGGCGTTCTGGGACGCCTTCCACCGCGTCCAGCGGGACCTGGTGGAGGTGCCGCAGGACCCGCGGGTCACCTGCCGCCAGCACCGCGAGATCCTGGACGCCGTCCGGTCCGGCGACTCGGTGCGGGCGGAGGAGGCCATAAGGGACCACTTCGGCAACATCCGTGCCCGCCTCGCCCCCACCGGCACGCCGGGGACCCCCGAGCACCACCCGCGCCACGATGAACGGGTCTGACGGGATCGATGCCGAGGGGAGCATCGTGCAACCGGAAGAGCAAGATCCCATGTCTATAGAGTGTGCAAAGACGTGGTGACCCTGACCCACCACTGATCCGCCCGTGACGGCCGAGGGGACCCCCGGAACGGGCGAGAAGACCGACGAACACGCGGTGACTCGCGTGTGGGGGGAATGACTCATGACGTCGACGCCGACGGGCGCCCGGCAGAGCCACGAACAGCCCGACGACCCGTCCCGGACCACCCAGCTCCGAGCGGTGACGCAGCAGACGGGGCAGCTCCGCCGGATCAGGAAGAGCCTGCCGAGATACGACTACGAGCACTACAGCCGGCTCGCGGGTCCCCTCACCCAGCCCGCCCCGGACAAGCCGTACCAGGTGCAGTACCGGTCGCTCCTCTCGCAGGAGCCGCACCGGATACGGGCCGCCCTCATGCTGGGCGCCGCCCCCGTGCTGTCCCTCGTGCTGCTCTTCTGGCTGCTCCAGCCGGAGCACTGGACCGAACGCGACTACCCCGCCTACGACTTCCTGCCCGCGCTGGACGTCGTCATGCTGGTCGCCATCGGCCTGATCGAGTTCTTCCGCTGCCTGAACGTGCTGTCGAACGCGCACGCCACCCTGGTCGCCCGCGACCCGGTCCCGGTGGTGCCGGAGACCGGCACCCGGGTCGCCTTCCTCACCTCCTTCGTGCCCGGCAAGGAGCCGCTGGAGATGGTGACGAAGACCCTGGAGGCGGCGGTCAGGCTGCGCCACCGCGGCCTGATGCACGTGTGGCTGCTGGACGAGGGCGACGATCCGGCCGTCAAGGAGGTCTGCGCCCGGCTCGGCGTCCACCACTTCTCCCGCAAAGGGGTCGCCAGGTGGAACCAGGCCAAGGGCCCGCACCGCGCCAAGACCAAGCACGGCAACTACAACGCCTGGCTGGAGGCGCACGGCGACGGCTACGACTTCTTCGCCTCCGTCGACACCGACCACGTGCCGCTGCCCAACTACCTGGAGCGGATGCTCGGTTTCTTCCGCGACCCCGACGTCGGCTTCGTCATCGGCCCGCAGGTGTACGGCAATTACGACAACTTCGTCACCAAGGCGGCCGAGTCGCAGCAGTTCCTGTTCCACGCCCTCATCCAGCGGGCCGGCAACCGCTACGGCAGCCCGATGTTCGTCGGCACCTCGAACGCCGTGCGGATCAAGGCACTCAAGCAGATCGGCGGCCTGTACGACTCGATCACCGAGGACATGGCGACCGGGTTCGAGATGCACCGGGCGAAGAACCCGGCCACCGGCCGCAAGTGGAAGTCGGTCTACACCCCCGACGTGCTCGCGGTAGGCGAGGGCCCCGCCGCCTGGACGGACTTCTTCACCCAGCAGATGCGCTGGTCGCGGGGCACCTACGAGACGATCCTCAAGCAGTACTGGAAGGGCTGGTACTCGCTGCCGCCGGCGAAGCTCTTCAACTACACCATGATGATCATCTTCTACCCGATGTCCGCCCTCAACTGGATCCTGGCGGCGCTGAGTTGCGCGCTGTTCCTGGGCCTGGGCGCCTCGGGTGTGAACATCGACCCGACCGTGTGGCTGATGCTGTACGGCAACGCCTCGGCGCTCCAGATCGGCCTGTACATCTGGAACCGGCGGCACAACGTCTCCCCGCACGAGCCGGAGGGCTCCGGCGGTGTGGCCGGCATGGTGATGTCGGCCCTGTCCGCGCCGCTGTACGCGAAGGCGCTGATCGACTCCGTGCTGCGCCGCAAGAGCAAGTTCGTGGTCACGCCGAAGGGCGACTCGGCGAGCCCGGACACCTGGTTCGCCACCTTCCGCTACCACTGGTACTTCATCGGGGTCTTCGGCGCCTCGGTCCTCGCCGGGTTCGTCCTCGGGCACTCCCACCCGGCGATGGTGACGTGGGCCGCGTTCGCCATGCTCATCACGGCCTTCCCCATCTTCGTCTGGCGCCACGAGCTGCGGCAGGCGAGAAAGAAGCCTGGGAACGCGACGGGTCCAGGGGCGCCCGCCGCGCCGGGCGCGCCCGCACCGGCCGCGGCCGAGCCGCAGGACGCGGTGCCCGCGCAGTACGCGGCCCGCGCGCCGCACGCCCCCCGGCAGCGGCCCACCTGGGTCGGCCCGGCCGGGGAGGGCGACCACACCATGCAGGCAGCCCTTGGTGGACTTGGGGGACGTAAGGAATGAAGGACCAGGCCGGCCGCCGCCGTGCTCGCCGACTCGCGATAGGCACGGCGGTGGTAGTCGCGCTGGCCGGGATGAACGGGCCGTGGCTCTACCGCTTCGGCACCGAGCAGTACCACCAGTACAAGATCAACAAGTCTGAGTACAAGGCCGCCAACGGGCACTGGGACATCGTCGAGTTCCCCCCGGAGTACCGCCAGGACACCATCCACGCGGCGCTCC
Organism: Streptomyces sp. WI03-4A; assembly: GCF_033792105.1. Classification (NCBI taxonomy): domain Bacteria; kingdom Bacillati; phylum Actinomycetota; class Actinomycetes; order Kitasatosporales; family Streptomycetaceae; genus Streptomyces; species Streptomyces sp. WI03-4A. The sequence goes on along the minus strand of NZ_JARAUO010000020.1, from coordinate 66,536 downwards.
TGCACACCGGCAAGGTGCTGCTCGTCGCGGGCTCGGGCAACAACCAGGACAACTTCGACAAGAAGAAGTTCGACACCCGGATCTGGGACCCGGTCAAGGGCACGATCAAGAAGATCCCCACGCCCAAGGACCTGTTCTGCACCGGCCACACCCAGCTGGCCAACGGCAACCTGCTGATCGCCGGCGGCACCAAGCGGTACGAGAAGCTGAAGGGCGACGTCACCAAGGCCGGCGGCCTGATGATCGTGCACAACGAGAACCCGGACAAGCCGATCACGCTGCCCGCGGGGACCAAGTTCAGCGGCAAGACCAACGGCAGGACCTTCGTCTCCAGGGACCCGGTGCTCGTCCCGCGCGCCAAGAAGGTCTTCGACCCGGCGACCGGCGCGTTCCTGCGCAACGACCCGGGGCTGGGCCGGATCTACGTCGAGGCGCAGCGAAGCGGCGCCGAGTACGAGACCGGCACCCAGGACAACTACCGGATCCAGGGGCTGACCGGCGTCGCCGCCCGCAACACGTACGGCATCGCGCAGAAGCTCGCCCTCGACAAGAAGGACTTCCAGGGCATCCGCGACGCCTTCGAGTTCGACCCGGTCGCCGAGCGGTACATCAAGGTCGACCCGATGAACGAGGCCCGCTGGTACCCGACGCTCACCACCCTGTCGGACGGCAAGGTGCTCAGCGTCTCCGGCCTCGACGACATCGGCCAGCTGGTCCCGGGCAAGAACGAGATCTTCGACCCGAAGACCGGGAAGTGGACCTACACCAGCAAGCTCCGGCAGTTCCCGACCTACCCGGCACTGTTCCTGATGCAGAACGGGAAGATCTTCTACTCGGGGTCCAACGCGGGGTACGGGCCGGACGACGTGGGCCGCGAGCCCGGTGTCTGGGACGTCGTCACCAACGCGTTCACCAAGCTGCCCGGGCTCGACGACCCGAACCTGCTGGAGACGTCCGGGACGGTGCTGCTGCCTCCGGCCCAGGACGAGAGGTTCATGGTGATCGGCGGCGGCGGGGTCGGTGAGTCGAAGCAGTCGAGCAGGAAGACGCGGTTGATCGACCTGAAGGCGAAGGACCCGCGGTTCGTCGACGGACCCGAGCTGGAGAAGGGCACCCGCTACCCGCAGTCCTCGGTCCTGCCCGACGACACCGTGCTGGTGTCCGGCGGCTCGGAGGACTACCGGGGGCGCGGCGACTCCGACATCCTTCAGGCGCGGATGTACCACCCGGACAGCAACAGCTTCACGCGGGTCGCCGATCCGCTGGTGGGCCGCAACTACCACTCCGGGTCGATCCTGCTGCCGGACGGGCGGGTGATGTTCTTCGGGTCCGACTCCCTGTACGCGGACAAGGCGAACACCAGGCCGGGCAAGTTCGAGCAGCGCATCGAGATCTACACCCCGCCGTACCTGTACCGGCAGTCCCGTCCCACGCTCGGCGGTGGTCCGCGGACGATCGCCCGCGGCGCCTCGGGGACGTTCACCTCGAAGCAGGCGGCCGGCATCAAGAAGGTGCGGCTGATCCGGCCCAGCGCGTCGACGCACGTGACGGACGTCGACCAGCGGTCCGTCGCGCTGGACTTCACCACGTCCGGGGACAAGGTCACCGTGAAGGTGCCGAAGAACCGGAATCTGGTGCAGTCGGGGTGGTACATGCTGTTCGTCGACGACGAGCGGGGGACGCCCTCCGAGGCGCAGTGGGTGCGGGTTCCTTGAGCCGGGGCCCAGGGGGCGGGGGCTGCGGCAGTTCGGCGGCTGCGGGAGCGTTGTGGCTGGTCGCGCAGTTCCCCGCGCCCCTTCAGGGGGTTGATCCCTGTGCCAGTTTCAAGGCGTAGGTGGGCCACCAGCTTCCCGCCTTGGGACCGCCCTTGCAGGTGCCGTCGGACTCGCCGGGGCGCTTGACCCACAGATAGGCGTCGACGGCCGGGTCCGCCGTCCGCGTCGTCGGCGTCTCGCCCAGGGCTCGGCCGGGCGGGTTGCACCACCGCTCGGCCGGGTCCCCCTGCGTGTAGGGGCCCTTGCCGTTCCTGCTCGTGTCGACGACGAAGTGCTTGCCGCCGACCTTCGCCGAGAGCTGCTTGCCGTAGGCGATGGAGTCCTTGGTGGAGTAGAAGTTGGCGACGTTGACGGAGAAGCCGTCGGCCTGGTCCGCGCCCGCCCGCCGCAGGGGCTCGAAGATCTGGTCGGGGTGGCCCCAGCCGGTGTTGCCCGCGTCCATGTAGACCTTGGTGCGCTTCAGGGACTTGAGCTTGCCGACGGCGTCCTTGAGCAGGGCGTAGCGCTCCTCGTGGAACTCGTCCGGGGTGCAGCCGTCGACGAGGTGGAGCACGGCGTCGGGTTCGAGGACGACGGTGGCCGGGCGGTCACCGATGCCCCGGGCGACACCGTCGATCCAGGCGCGGTAGGCGTCGCCGTCGGCCGCGCCGCCCTGGGAGTACTGCCCGCAGTCGCGGTGCGGGATGTTGTAGAGGACCAGCAGGGCCGTGCGGTCGGACTTCTGGGCGGCCTCGGTGAAGCCGCGGGCCTCCTGCTCGGGGTTCTCCGGGCCGATCCACTCCCCCACCGGCTGCTCGGCGATCTTCCGGATCTGCTCGGCCTGGGACTTCTTACCCGACTTCTCGTAGGCGGCGACCTGGCGGGCCGCGTTGCCGTCCGGGTTCACCCAGAACGGGTCGGCGGACTTGGGCTGTTGCGTGATCCGGGCACCCGGGTCCTGGTCCCCGCCGCCGGACGAGCACCCGGCGGCCAGCAGTGCCGCCCCCAGCACCAGCGCGGACGCCCGGGACCGTGCCGGAGTCCGGGCACCCCTGGTGTCGTACATGCGATTCCCCCTGGGCGCATCGTTCCGAGTGCCCATCGTGGCACACCGGCACGGCCGGTCACGAGGTCGCACGGGGGCTCACGGACCGGTGCCGGTGAGGTACGCCGAGACCACCACGTTGGCCGTGTAGCTGCGGCTCGTCCGGTCGAAGGTGCCGCCGCAGGTGATCAGGCGGAGTTCGGCGCGGCCCGGCCGGCGGGGGCCGTAGGCCACCCGCGCGTCGAAGTCGTCGCGGGGCAGCACCCGCACGTCGTCGATGGTGAAGTGGGCGACCTTGCCGTCCGCGCGTACCACCCGGACCGTCTCGCCCGGCTTCAGGGTGCTGAGCTTGTAGAAGACGGCGGGCCGGGTCTCGGTGTCGACGTGGCCCACCATCAGCGCCGCCCCCGCCGCGCCGGGCGCGGTCCCGGAGCCGTACCAGCCGACCACTCCCGGCTGGTCGAACGGCGGCGGGTCGACTGCGCCCTCGCGGTCCAGGCCGCGGGCCACGACCGGTGCCTGCACGGCCAGTTCGGGGATGTCCACGCGCAGCGGCGCCGCGGCCCCGAGCGGTCGGGCCGCGGGCGGCAGCGGGAGCGTCCCCGCGGCCCGGTCGAGTCCGGCCACGTCGCCCGTGGTGGGGCCGGACGGGCTCGCGGGCACGGCGGTCACACCGCGGCCCCACAGCCACAGCCCGAACAGCAGCACCGCCCAGGCCAGGCCGGTGACCAGGCGCCCGGTGCCGGAGCCGCGCCCGTGTTCGTCGGACATGTCGGCGGCGCTCAGTCGGTGCCGTGGCTCCGGCGGGCCCTGCGCAGCCCGACGGCGGCCGCGGCGACCCCGGCGAGGGCCAGGCCGGTCACTCCCTGGGCGGTGTCGGGTCCGGACGCGTCGGTGGCGACGGTCGCGAAGTGCGCGGTGCCGCCGCCGCCCGCGTGCACCGGCGCCACGGGCGAGGCGGCCGGGTCCGGGGCGGTGCCCTGCCCGTCGGCCCGCCCGGCGCCTTTGTCCACGACGGTGATGGTGCCGGTCATCACCACGTCGGCGCAGCTGATCCGCACGTCGTAGGCGCCGGGTTCGAGGGCGGTGCGGATGCGGGTCTGGCCCGCCATCGCGCTCTGGCCGCCCTGGCCGGTCAGCCGCGCGTCGGAGACGAAGGCGGGCGAGGCGGCCGTGGCCTGCGCCCCGGTGCAGCCGCGCACCTGCAGCGCCACGTCGTCACCCGGGGCCGGGGAGGACGGGGTCACGGTGACTCCGCGGTCGTTGTCGGCCGCGTGCGCCGCCGGCGTGAGCGCGGCGACGGCCAGGAGTCCGGTACAGAGAGTGAGACGTGCTGAGCCCATCGTGAAAACCTCCAGATAAAGGGAGGCTCCCCCGTACCGCGCGCCTCCGCATCCTCGGGAGGCGCGCGATTACTCCGAACGGGTGGGACGGGGTTTGGAAACCGCAGGTCAGACGAGGTCGACCAGATCGGCGATGGAGTCGACGACCTGGGACGGGCGGAACGGGTAGCGGTCGACCTCGTGGGGCTGGGTGACCCCGGTGAGCACGAGGAACGTGCGCATCCCGGCCTCCAGGCCGGCGAGGACGTCGGTGTCCATGCGGTCGCCGATCATCGCGGAGGTCTCGGAGTGGGCACCGATCGCGTTCAGCCCGGCCCGCATCATCAGCGGGTTCGGCTTGCCGACGAAGTACGGCTTCTTGCCGGTGGCGGCGGTGATCAGGGCGGCGACGGAGCCGGTGGCGGGCAGGTCGCCCTCGTTGGACGGGCCGACGTTGTCGGGGTTGGTGGCGATGAACCGGGCGCCGTCGTTGATCAGGCGGACGGCCTTGGTCAGGGCCTCGAAGGAGTACGTGCGGGTCTCGCCGAGGATCACGAAGTCGGGCTCGTGGTCGGTGAGGATGTAGCCGATGTCGTGCAGCGCGGTGGTCAGGCCCGCCTCGCCGATCACGTAGGCGCTGCCGCCGGGCCGCTGGTCGTCCAGGAACTGGGCGGTGGCCAGGGCGGACGTCCAGATGTTGTCGACCGGCACGTCCAGGCCCATGCGGCGCAGCCGGGCGTGCAGGTCGCGCGCGGTGTAGATGGAGTTGTTGGTGAGCACCAGGAAGGGCCGCCCGGAGTCGCGCAGCTTCTTCAGGAAGGCGTCGGCGCCGGGGATCGGGACACCCTCGTGGATCAGGACACCGTCCATGTCGGTGAGCCACGACTCGATGGGCTTGCGGTCTGCCATGTGCTTGCGTCTCCTGGCGTACGTACGGGCGGGGGAGCCGGAACCACGGCGTACCGACGCCCCCAGCCTAATCAGGCCGGCGTGATTCGTACCCCGTCGATCACCTGCTTCCGCGGCGACAGTCCAGGACCGCCCGGCCGACGCCCGGGTCGTCCCCCGCGAAGGGCGCGGGGAACCGCGCGACCGGCCACGACGGCGCGTGCACGCGCGGACGGCGGGGCGAAGGTACAGGCCGACCCCCGGAGGGCTCAGCTGCCGGTGGCCGACTTCCAGTCCTCCCCGTACGCCGGCCGTACGAACCCGGCGACCGCCCGCAGCGCGGTGGTCTTGCCGGAGCCGGACGGCCCGAGCAGTGCCTTGACCTCGCCCGGCTCGACGGTCAGGTCGAGCGAGTCGAGGACGACGTTCCCGTCGTAGGCAACGGTGACGGAGTAGAAGCGGATGCCCATCTCACCGGTCTCCGGTCGGCGCGGCGGGGCTGAGCAGCGCGGGCAGGCCCGCGACGGAGTCCAGGACGTGGGTGGCGCCGGCGGCACGGAGCGCGTCGTCCCCGTGCGCCCCGGTGCGCACGCCCGCGACCAGGCCCGCGCCCGCCCGGACGCCGCTGAGCACGTCGTACGAGGTGTCCCCGACGACGGCGGCCTGCCGCACGTCCTCGGCCGCCTTCGTCCGGACGAACGCCTCCAGGACCATGTCCGGGTAGGGCCGCCCGCGGCCGCCGGCGTCGGCCGGGCACAGGGTGAGCGGTACGAGGTCGCGCCAGCCGAGGGCGTCGAGGATGGCGTCCTGGGTGACCCGGGCGAAGCCGGTGGTCAGGACGACGGTACGGCCGGCGCCGGCCAGCTCCCCGATGGCCTCACGGGCCCCGGGGACGGGGGCGATCAGGCCGTCGTCGACGAGTTCGCCGTACGCCTTCTCGAAGGTGGCGTTGGCCCGCCGGGCGCGGTCCTCGTCCCCGAACAGGTGCCGGAAGACGGAGATCTTGGACTCGCCCATGGTGGCGCGGACGTAGGAGAGGTGCTCGGCGTGCTCGGCGGAGCCGGGTTCGACGCCGAGTTCGGCGGCGGCCGCGGCGAACGCGCGCTCGACGAGGCCGCCGTCGGCGACGGTGGTGCCGGCCATGTCGAGGACGACGAGGCGGATGTCGGTGGTCGGTGTGGTCATGGGATCGGTCACCAGCCCAGTTCGTTCGCGGTGGTTTCGGCTATCGCGGGCGAGCAGGTCATGCCGCGCCCGCCGGGCCCGGTGACCAGCCACACCCCCTCGCGCACCTGCTGGCGGTGCACGACCCGGCCGGGTTCGGTGCACTGTGCGTACACCCCGGCCCAGCGGTGCCGCACGCGCGGCAGCGGCCGGCCGAGCAGGGACTCGACGACGCCGGTGAGGTGCTCGTAGGGCTCCTCCACGGTGTCGAAGGCGAAGGGGTGTTCGTACTCGTGGGTGTCGCCGATGGTCAGGCCGCCGTCGGCGCGCTGCACCACGAGCAGCTGCATGCGGTGGGCGGCGGCGGTCTCGGCCTGCGGCTGCCGGGCGTTCAGCTCGTCGAGCGCGGGGGAGGCGTAGGCCGGGTAGTAGCGGAAGCTGTCGGCGTCGGCGACCGAGGTGGTCAGGGGTTCGCCGAGCGGGTCGGTCTGCATCATCTGCAGGCGGACGCGGCGCACGGGCAGGTCCGGTCCGGCCAGCTCGCGGACCAGGCCGCCGAGCCAGGCGCCGGTGCACAGGACGACCGCGTCGGCGTGGTGCACGTCCCCGTGGTCGTCGCGGACCGTCGCCGGGCCGGTGACCTCCCGCACCTCGCGGCCCGGCAGGAACGTGTAGTCCGGGTTCTTCAGCAGTTCCTCGCGCAGGGCGAGCTGGGCGGTGCGCGGCTCGACGGCCGCGTCCCGCTCGCAGTACAGGGCGGCGGTGAACTCGCCGCGCAGGGCGGGGTTGAGCGCGCGGGCCTCGCCCGGGGTGAGCAGCTTGTACCCGCGCGCCGCGGCGTCCGGGCGGCCCACGGCGGCCTCGGCCACGGCGAGTTCCAGGGGGCCGCGGACGGGGGTCAGCGAGCCGATGGCCCGGAAGCCCAGCGCCGGGACACGCGCGCCGATCTCCTCCCACCGCTCCCGCGCCCGCAGGGCGGCTTCCAGTTCTGCTCCACCGGCGCGGCCGCTGACCCAGATCTGCCCGAAGTTGCGCAGCGAGGCGCCGCGCGCCTCGGTCTCGCGCTCGATCTGGACGACCCTGTGGCCGCGCTCCAGTGCTTGCCAGGCGTGCATGGTGCCCACCACGCCGGCTCCGACGACTGTCACTCTCACGGCGGCAACGCTCCTCTCGATCAGGCAACCGGAGACATCCGGCTCACTACGAGAGCGTGAACCACCCATCACGTCTGGGCTAGACCCGTTACCCCTTCGTGACCTTACCGTGGGGTGCGGCAGGGGGTGCTCTCAGCGTCCGAGGTGGGTGGTGAAGGAGAACCGGTCACCCCGGTACAGGGACCGGACCCGCTCCAGCGGCCGCCCCCCGGTGTCCCGCGACACACGGTGGATCAGCAGCATCGGCAGCGCGGGCGGGGTGCCGATGAGCAGGGCCTCCCGGGGGGTGGCGAGCACGGTCTCGACGCGCTCGTCGGCGTCGCCGAAGGCGATTCCCTGGGCTTCGAGATAGCCGTAGAACGACGAGTCGGGATCGAAGTCGGCGTCCAGCCGGGGCACGCGCTCGACGGAGACGTACGTGCTCTCCAGGCCGACCCGCTCGTCGTCGGCGAGCAGCACGCGCTCCAGGTGCCAGACGGGCTCGCCCCGGGTGAGCCCGGTCTCGGCGGCGAGGGGCTCGGGGCACGGGAAGCGGTCGAGGGTGACGAGCGTACGGCCGGGGGTACGGCCCTGGCGGCGCACCCCTTCGGTGTAGCTGGCCAGGGAGAGCGGCTGGGCCAGCTTGGGCCCGGCGACGACGGTCCCCCGCCCCTGCCGCCTGAGCCGCCCCTCCAGCACCAGCTCCCGCACGGCCTGCCGCACGGTCTCCCGCGCCACGTCGTACCGCTCGGCGAGGTCCCGCTCGGTGGGGATGACCCCGCCCTCCCCCAGCTCCTCCAGCAGCCCCGCGATGCGCGCCTTGACCGCGTAGTACTTCGGAATACGCCCGTGCTCCGGAATGCCGGAGCGGACGGGGGCGCCGGGGGCCTGGTCGTTCGGGTAGTCCACGGGGGGATCGTCGCAGATGCGGGGAGGACGGGCGGAGGGCGGCCCGGGGCCCAGGGGCGGAGGGGCGCGGGCCCGGATGGCGCCCGGGGCAGCCCGGCGGCCTGGCGCAGCGCGCGCCGTGGGCCAGGGGGGCGGAGGGGCCGCCGGCCCGGATGGCGCCCGGGGCAGCCCGGCGGCCTGGCGCAGCGCGCGTCAGGGGCGCCAGTCCAGGCCCCGACCGGCGGTGGCACGCGCGGCAGCCCCACCGCCGGCCGGCCCAGGGGCAGCGGCCCCGGCGCACGGCCGCCCGGCGGACGGGGCACTCGTGCCCGCGGCCAGGCGGGCGCCCCGCGCGGCTCCCGGCTCCCGGCCGCGGCCCGCGCCTCAGCGGCGGCGACGGGCCAGCAGGAAGGCGCCTCCGCCGACGGCGAGCAGTGCGGTGGTGGCCGCCACTACCCCGCGCGCGAGACCTGGTCCGGTGCGGGCCAGCTCACGGGCCCGCTCTCCGGCCTCCTCGGCCTCCTGGGCGACCGGCAGCGAGGTGCCGTCCGGGTCGGCGCCGCTCGGGGTGGCGGACGCGGCCCCGGTCGGGCTGGCGCTCGTACCGCCCGGGTCCTCGGTGCCGCCCGGGTCCTGCGTCGAGTTCGGCTCCCGCGTGCCGTCCGGCACCCCTGTGCCGTCCGGGGCACCCGGCTCCCGTGTCGCCTCCGGGTCCTCCTCACCCGTACCGGTACCGTCCCGCCCGACACCGAAGCGGTAGGCGTTGGACTCCCCCACCCAGTCGCCGTCATCGCCACGGCGCTGGACGACGGCGGCGTTGGCGGTGATCTCGTCGGCACCGGCGTCGGAGGCCAGGGCGAGCCGGACCTTGACGCTGACCGTCTTGCCGGGCGCCACGGTGAACCCCTCGAAGCCCTCGCCGTCGAGCACACCGACCAGTTCCTGTTCGTCGGTTTCCTCGAAGGTGACGGGCCGGGCGCGGGCGCCGTCGTAGAAGTCCAGCTCGGCCTGGGACGGCTTCAGGGCGCGTTTGTCGTCGGTGAGGACGACGACCGGGTGGATGTCGGCGCAGACCTGGTCGGTGGTGTTGGTCAGGTCGATGTACCAGGTGCCGTAGCCTCCGCCCGCCTCGTAGGACGTGGGCCCGCCGTGGACGCGGGTGGTCAGCGGGAACGCGCGGTCGCCTGGCGCCGCGCAGGAAGGGGCCGAGTCCGCGTACGCGGCCTGCGACGACACCGGGACGAGTGGGGCGGCTGCGGCAAGGCAGAGGGACAGGGACGAGCACAGTCGCATAAACACATGACCATCCCGGCTGACGGCGGGGTACCGCCGCCGCCACTCCGGGCACGCGGACAAGCCCGCCCGATCGGCCGATCGCCCCACCGGCGAGCGACACCCTCAGAGCGCACCCCGCCGCAGCGCCCGCCCCCCGCTCAGGTACCGCACAGCCGCCGGGCGTGCGCGGCCCACATGTCACGCTCGGCTTCGGCGACCGCGAGCGCCTGCCGCTGGGCGGTGTCCGGGTGCCCGCCGCCCGCGATGATCCGCAGCAACCGGTGCCGCATGAGGTCGTACTCGCGCTCAGCCCGCCCGGCGGCGGCCAGCGCCCTGCCGCAGGCGTCCCGCGCAGGAGCGGGCACGACGCCTGCCGCCGATCCGGGCACGACCCCTGCCGTGGAGACGGGCGCACCCTGGGTCACCAGCGCAGGTGCGGCCTGAACCGCCGGGGCAAGCGCGACCAGGGACGCGACCGCCACCGCAACCACCACCGCAACCGCCACCGGACGCAGGTATCTCATGGCAACCTCCGGATCACCGATACGGCGGATGACCGGGGCGGGACAGCGACGGGGACAGGGACAGGACCGCCGGTTCAGGACGTGAGCAGGACCCGCCGGCCGCCGTCGTTCACGTCCAGGCACTCCTGGTACGGATCGGGATCACCACGCCGCTCCCGGCAGGTCCAGGTCGCCCCGTCCGTGTGGACGTCGACGGGCGCGCCGCCCGCGCGCTGCCACACCCGGGTGTAGGCGGCCGCCACCCCCAGCGCCGCGGTACAGGGCACGTCCCGTCCCGCCGACACGCCGAGCCCGGTCACCCGGTCCACTCCGCAGAACCGCACGGCACGCGCGGCCCCGTCCGGAGCGGCCACGGCCGGCACGGCCCCCGAGAGGCCCAGCACGACGGCACCCACCAGTCCCGCTGCGGCATTCACCTTGTTCGAGCGCACTCCGCGACCTCCTCGGAGACGATCACGAGCGCCGACCCCGCTCCAGCCCCGGCGCCCTCCATGGATGACTTCCTCACCGGACCCCGGTCGAACCGTAACAAAGGGCGCACAACCCATCACAGCGCGCATGTCACACCTCCCGGCCCCGCCGCGACAGCCGAAGACTCCCCGCGACAGCAGGGACTTCCCGCCCCAGCAGAACACTGCCCGCTCCAGCCGGAGGCCTCACGCGTCCGACCGCCCGAACAGCGGAGCGAGCAGCAGTTGCGCGGCCCCCTCCGCCACGAGCCGCTCACCGCCGGGAGCCACCCGTACCGGCACCGTCCCGCCCGGCACCCCCTCGCGCCGGGCCCGCGCGTCGAGCACGTCCGCGACGCCACGGACGTAGGCGTCCGGCGCCGCCGCGACGGTGCGCCCGCCGAGCAGCACGAGGTCGATGTCCAGCAGCCCCACCAGGTTCCCGGCGCCGACCCCCAGCACCCGCGCCGCCTCGCCGACCTCGCCACGGCCCACGGCCGACAGGCACAGCACCTCCACACACCCCCGGTTGCCGCACCCGCACGCGGGCCCGTCGAGCTGGAGCACCTGGTGCCCGAACTCCCCGGCCCCGGTCCGCGCACCCCGGTGCACGTGCCCGCCGATGACCAGTCCGGCCCCCAGCCCCGTACCGAGGTGCAGGTACGCGAAGGAGCCGCCCTCACCGGCGACCGAAAGGCCCAGCGCGGCCGCGTTGGTGTCCTTGTCCACCACGACCGGCACCCCCAGCCGCCCGGTCAGCGTGTCCCGCAGGGCGAACCCCTCCCACGCGGGGAACCCGGTGACGCGGTGCAGCACCCCGCGCGCGTGGTCGAGCGGTCCGGGCAGCGCGACGCCGACGCCGAGGAGCGAGCCCGCGGTGGCGAGCCCGTCGCCCCCCAGGACCTCGGCCACCAGTTCCTCCACGACGCCGGCCAGGACGCCCAGCACGGCCTCGGCGCCCGCCCCGAGGTCCAGCGGCCCGCGCCGCTGCCCGACCACGGTCCCGTCGAGGTCCACCAGCACGGCCCGCAACTCGTCCCGGTCCAGGTGCACCCCGACCGCGTGTCCGGCCTCCGGGACCAGGCGCAGCACGGTGCGCGGCTTGCCCCCGGTGGACGCCCGCCGTCCGGCCTCGGCGGCGAACCCCTCGTCCCGCAGCCGTGCGGTGATCTTGCTGACCGCCTGTGGGGTCAGCCCGGTCCGTTCGGCCAGCTCGAGGCGGCTGATGCCCGGGGCCCCCGCCGTCCGCAGCAGGTCCAGCACCAGCGCGGCGTTGTGACTGCGCACCGCGACCAGATTCGCCCCGACCGGCCCACCGCTTCTCGTCCTGTTCACGCCACCCATTCTCCCCACCGCTTGCACTTTGGCAACAGCGTTGCGAAAGTAGGACGCATGACTGGTACCCCCCTCCGCATCGGCCTGATCGGTTACGGCCTGGCCGGCTCCGTCTTCCACGCGCCGCTGATCGCCGCCACCGAGGGCCTCGCCCTGGACACCGTGGTGACCTCGAACCCCGAGCGGCAGGAGCAGGCCCGCGCCGAGTTCCCGGACGTGCACGTCGCCGGCACCCCCGAGGAGCTGTTCGACCGCGCCGACGCGCTGGACCTGGTCGTCATCGCCTCTCCGAACAAGACGCACGTCCCGCTCGCCACCACCGCCCTGAAAGCGGGCCTGCCGGTGGTCGTGGACAAGCCGGTGGCGGGCACGGCTGCGGAGGCGCGCGAGCTGGCCGCGCTGGCCGAGGAGCGCGGCCTGCTCCTGTCGGTCTTCCAGAACCGCCGATGGGACAACGACTTCCTGACCCTGCGCAAGCTGGTGGCGGACGGCGCGCTGGGCGACGTCTGGCGCTTCGAGTCCCGCTTCGAGCGCTGGCGCCCGCGGCCCAAGGGCGGCTGGCGCGAGTCCGGCGACCCGGCGGAGATCGGCGGTCTGCTCTACGACCTCGGCAGCCACGTCGTCGACCAGGCCCTGGTGCTGTTCGGCCCGGTCACCGAGGTGTACGCCGAGGCGGTCGTCCGCCGGGCCGGCGCCGAGACCGACGACGACACCTTCATCGCGCTCACCCACGCGAGCGGCGTCCGCTCCCACCTGTACGTCTCCTCCACCACCGCTCAGCTCGGCCCCCGCTTCCGGGTGCTCGGCTCCCGGGCGGGCTATGTGAAGCACGGCCTCGACCCGCAGGAGGCGGCGCTGCGCGAAGGGCTGCGGCCGGGCCCGGCCTGGGGCGCGGAGCCCGAGGCGCTGTGGGGCAGGATCGGCGCCGGGCAGTCCCCGCTGACCGACGGCGGCGACCCCGTGCCGACCCTCCGCGGCGACTACCCCGCGTACTACGCGGCCGTGGCCGCCGCCCTGGCCGGTGACGGCCCCAACCCGGTGACCGCCCTGGAGGCGGCCTCGGCCCTCGACGTGCTGGAGGCGGCCCGCCGGTCCGCCCACGAGAAGGTGACGGTGACCCTCTGATGCACCACCCGCAGATCACCCCCCGGTTCGCGCCCGAGATCACCCCGAGCGTGGAGGAACTGGAAGAGCAGGAACGCCGGCTGGTCTTCGGCCGGTTCACCCACGACGACGCCTGGGCCCTCGGCTCCCTCCTGGTGGAGCTGGCCCGGGAGCGCCGGGCCCCGGTCGCCGTCGACATCCACCGCGGCGGACAGCAGCTGTTCCACGCCGCCCTGCCCGGCTCCACCCCGGACAACGACGCCTGGATCGGCCGCAAGCGCCGGGTGGTGGAGCGCTACGGCGCCTCCTCCTACCTGGTGGGCGCCCGCTTCCGCGCCAAGGGCACGACCTTCGAGGAGTCCTCCCGGCTGGACCCCGACACCTACGCGGCGCACGGCGGCTGCTTCCCGGTCCGGGTCGAGGACGCGGGCGTCATCGGCACGGTGACGGTCTCCGGGCTTCCCCAGCTCCAGGACCACCGGTTCGTCGTGGAGGCGCTGGAGCGTTTCCTCGGCAAGTAGTGTCGAAAGTGGCGTCCGCCGGATTACCGCGCGGCTCCCTCCGGTTGGCACCGGTGTGCACGACCATCACGGCACCACACCCACCCGGAGGGAAGGGACCCGATGAGCGAGTCGACGGACAGCGCCCGCACCGTCAAGGAGTCGATCGGCCGGTACGGCGTCTGGAACGTGGGCCTCAGGGCGGAGGACCCGGCCCGGCGCGGCGACATCGCCGAGGCCGCCGCGGAACTGGAGCAACTCGGCTACGGGGCCGCCTGGCTGGGCGGCAGCAGCGCACCCCGGCACGCCGCGCCGCTCCTGGAGGCGACGTCCCGGCTCGTCGTCGGCACGAGCATCCAGAGCATCTGGCAGTACGAGGCCGAGGAGAGCGCGGCCGGCTTCGCCGAGCTGGAGTCGGCCCACCCGGGCCGTTTCCTGCTCGGCCTCGGCGTGAGCCACGCCAAGCTGGCGGACCAGTACCGGCGTCCGTACTCCGCCCTGGTCGCCTACCTCGACGCGCTGGACACGGCCGGTGTCCCGGCCGGGCGCCGGGTGCTCGCGGCCCTGGGCCCGAAGACCCTGGAGCTCTCCCGCGACCGGTCGGCGGGCGCGATCCCCTACCTCGTCACCCCCGAGCACACCGCGCGGGCCCGCGAGATCCTGGGCGAGGCCCCGCTGCTGGCACCGGAGTTCGCGGTCGTCCTGGAGACCGACCCGGCCACCGCCCGCGCCCTGGCCCGCGAACACCTCTCGATGTACCTCGCCCTCCCGAACTACACCAACAGCTTCCGCCGCCTCGGCTACACCGAGGACGACCTCTCCGACGGCGGCAGCGACCGCCTGGTGGACGCCCTGTACGCCTGGGGCGACGAAACCCGCATCCACACCCGCCTCAACGCCTTCCACGAGGCGGGCGCGGACCATGTGGCGATCCAGGTGGTGGACGGCGGCTCACGGGAGAGCCTGCCGCGCGAGGCGTGGCGGAGGCTGGCGCCGCTGCTGGACTGAGGAGTGCGGAGGCGCCGGGAGCCGGACGGCCGGCCGGCCGCGATCTCCGCGCGGCAGGCGGCCGTTCAGCGGTCTCCCGGCGCCACGGTGCTGCCGGCGACGCTCCCTGCGCTCCCGGCGGCCGCTGCCGGCGCTCCCCGCGGAGCGCTAGGCGTCCTTCAGTTCCTGCCTCTGCCGGCCGAGGCCTTCGACCTCCAGTTCCACCACGTCGCCGGCCCGCAGGTACGGCTTCGGGTCCGGGTGGCCCATGGCGACCCCGGCGGGCGTGCCGGTGTTGATGACGTCGCCGGGGTAGAGGGTCATGAAGTGGCTGACGTAGCGCACCACTTCACCCACGGGGAAGATCTGCTCCGCGGTCGTCCCGTCCTGTTTCAGCTCGCCGTTGACCCACAGCCGCAGCGGGAGCCGCTGCGGGTCGGGGACCTCGTCGGCCGTCACCAGCCACGGGCCCAGCGGGTTGAACGTCTCGCAGTTCTTCCCCTTGTCCCAGGTACCGCCGCGCTCGATCTGGAACTCCCGCTCGGACACGTCGTGCGCCACCGCGTACCCGGCGACGTGCGCGAGCCCTTCCTCGGCCGACTCCAGGTAGCGGGCCGTACGTCCGATGACGACGGCCAGCTCCACCTCCCAGTCGGTCTTGGTGGACCCGCGCGGCACCAGCACGGTGTCGTTCGGTCCGACGACCGTGTCCGCGGCCTTGAAGAAGATCACGGGCTCGGCGGGCGGCTCGGCCCCGGTCTCCCGCGCGTGGTCGTGGTAGTTGAGCCCGATGCACACGACCTTGCCGATCCGGCCGACCGGGGGCCCGACGCGCAGCCCCGCGGCGTCCAGGGCGGGCAGTTCGCCGGCCTCGGCCGCCGCCCGTACCCGGCCGAGCGCGGCGGCGTCGGCGAGCAGCACCCCGTCGATGTCGTCCACGAGTCCCGACAGGTCCCTGAGCGTTCCGTCGGCGTCGAGCAACGCGGGGCGCTCCGCCCCGGCGGGACCGACTCGCAGCAGCTTCATGGTCACAATCTCCCTCGATCGCGGACGCCCGGCCGATGGGTGCAGCCAACGGAGCGGACTTGGTCGATCCTCCAATCCGGCCGTCCACTCCGCAATACCGTGTTCACGTACTGGACTGCCCTCCCGCTCCCGGCCTGCGGGTCGGCGGTACCGGGCGGCCCGCACCCGCAGTCGGGAAGGGCCTCGCTCCTCAGCGGTACAGGGCGGCCCGCTCCACCGCACTCCATGTGGTGCTGGTGACGACGTACAGTGCCGCCGCGAGCGGCACCACCGCGACGGTGACGAGCGTGAAGAACGACATGAACGGCATGAGCCGGTTGACCGCGCCGAGGCCCGGCACCTGTTCCCCGTCGGTCACCGCGAGCGGGGCCGGGTTCTTCGCCGTCATCAGCCGGGTGCGCCGGTAGTTGAAGGCGGCGACCGCGGCGACGAGGGCGAACAGCGCGAGGTAGACGAGCCCGGCGGTCCCGAACGCCCCGCCGTCGGCGAGGGCGTCGGTCCAGCGTCCGCCGAGCGGCGCGGTGAACAGCCGGTGGGACAGCAGCCCGCCGGCCCCGCCACCCGCCGAGGAGCTGGAGAAGAGGTGGTAGAGGAGGAAGAAGGCGGGCATCTGGAGCAGGCTGGGCAGGCAGCCGGAGAGCGGTGAGACCTTCTCCTCGGCGTGCAGTTCGAGGACCGCCTGCTGGAGCCGCCCGGGGTCCCCGGCGTGCTTCGCGCGCAGCTCGGCGATCCTCGGCTGGAGCGCGGCCCGGGCGCGCTGCCCGCGGGCGGCGGCCCGGGAGAGCGGATGGACGAGGAGCCGTACCAGCGCGGTGAACAGGACGATCGCGGCGGCGGCCGCGGAGGCGTGGAAGAGCGGCTGGAGCAGGTCGGCGAGCTGCTCGACCAGGCGCGCGAAAACGGACATGGGTGGACCCCTTCGTGACGGGTGCGTCGTGCCGGTGTGCGGGGCCCCGCCGGCTCACGGGAGACGGCGGGGCAATGCGGCAGGACGACCCGCGCGGGGTCACGTCTGGCTGGTCACGCTCCGACGATCATGCGGACGAGCATGTCGGGAGGGTCGCGTGTCTGTAGCTGTACCGGCCGGTGCCCTGCGCGCGGGTCGTCGCGAGGGCGTGTCCGGGTGCCCGGGGCCGGCGGCGCCCCGGGGCGTCGGGGTCGCGCTGCGGCAGGAAGGCCGTACGCCGGGCCCGGTCGCGTATCGCCGTACGCACCCGGGTGGGCGGCACGGCGAGTGCGGAGCGGGCGGCGAGCAGGACGCAGGCGGCGAACGCGGAACCGGCGGCGGCGGTCGCGGCGAGCGCGACGGCGGTGGAGAGGCTGCCGGTGTCGAGGAGCGCGGCCTGGAGCAGGAGCAGGCTCACCAGGACCAGCAGCGGGGCGCCGGGACGCGCGACGGCGGAGCGACCGCGGACCATGACCTCCCCCTCCCCTGGACCTTCGTGACCGTTACGCGGGATCGATGTGCAGGGGCTCCAGGAGCCGCTTCGGCTTGAGCAGCGCCCTGCTGACCGGATCCGCCGGATCGGGATCGAGTCCCGGCCCCGGCACCATAACAACGTCCGCGGGGGGCACGACGGTTCCACAGGCAGGACATTCGCCGTACGGACCGAGTTCGGTGCCGCACCGCGCGTGCTGGAAGGCCCGCAGCTGGACCTCCTGGAAGTGCTCGCGGCCCCACAGTCCCAGCGCCCGCAGCGCGGGCCACAGCGCGACCCCGCGCTCGGTGACGACGTACTCGTCCCGCGGCGGCGCCTCCTGGTAGCGCCGCTTCTCCAGGATCCCCTCCTCGGTGAGCGCCTTCAGCCGGGCCGAGAGGACGGCACGCGGGATGCCGAGGTGGACGAGGAAGTCGTTGTAGCGCCGGACGCCGTAGAGCGCGTCCCGGACGACGAGGAGCGTCCACCGCTCCCCGACGACCTCCAGCGCGCGGGCGATCGAGCATTCCTGCGTCGCGTAGTCCTTGCCCAGTGCCATGCCGTCCACTGTAGCCATTCCTGCTCCAAGGGTTCAATCACCGAACCGAGGATGCTACGGTCGGACCATGCCTAAGTTCATTGAAAGAACTCACGTGGAGACGCCCGCCCGGCAGCCGACGGCCCCGCACGAGAGCGCGAGCCGGTCCGCGCCCCGGCACCCCCGCGCCACACTCGCCGTCACCAGCGCGGCCACCGCCGTGACCCTGATGACGTACACCGCTCCCGTGGTCACGCTCCCGGACACCGCGGCCACCCTGCACACCTCGGCGTCCGCCCAGGCCTGGCTGCTGAACGGCACCCCGCTGGGCCTGGCCGCCCTGCTCCTGGTGGCCGGCAGCCTGGCCGACGACTACGGCCGCCGCCGCGTCTTCCTCGCCGGCACCCTCGCCCTCGGCCTCACCACGGCCCTCGGCGGCCTGACGACCTCGACCTTCCCGTTCACCCTCGCCCGCATCGCCCAGGGCGCGGCGAGCGCCGCGATCCTCGCGAGCAGCCTGGGCCTGCTGGTGACGGCCTTCCCGAGCGCGCGCGGCCGGCTGCACGCCACCGGCGTGTGGGGCGCCTTCGTCAGCGCGGGCATCGCGGCGGGCCCGCTGGTCAGCGGGGCGTTCACGTCCTGGCGGGTGGCGTACGGCGCCCTCGGCGCGGCGGCGCTGCTGACGGCGGCCCTCGGCACCCGCGCCCTGTCCGAGTCCCGGGCCCCGCGCGGCGGCCGCCCGGACGTCCTCGGCGCACTGACCTTCGGCACAGCCCTGGTCTCCCTGGTCGCCGCCCTCACCCTCGGCCGCGACGGCTGGCTGCGCGCACCGGTGGGCCTGCTGTTCGCGGCCACGGTGGTCCTGCTCGCCCTGTTCACGGTCGTGGAGCGCCGGTCCCGCACCCCCATGATCGACCTCTCCCTCCTGCGCCGGCCCGGCTTCCTCGCCTCCTCCGCGGGCGGCCTGTTCACGGGCCTGACGGTGATCGGCCTCTTCAGCTACCTCCCGGCCCTGCTCCAGCGGACCGAGCACCTGTCCGCGATGGACACCGCCTGGCTGTTCCTCCTCTGGTCGGGCTTGTCCTTCCTGGTCGCCCTGCAGGCCAAGCGGCTGGCGGGCCGGGTGGCGCCCCGCCGGCAGATGGCGGTGGGCTTCCTGCTGCACGCGGCGGGCGCGCTGACGATGCTGGGCGCGATCGGCGCGGGCTCGTGGACACGGATGCTGCCCGGCCTGGTCCTCGGCGGTGTGGGCAGCGGCCTGCTGAACGCGGCGCTGCCGCTGGTGGCGGTGGAGTCGGTACCGGCCCAGCGGGCCGCGATGGGCTCCGGCGCCCAGCAGACGTTCCGCTACATCGGCTCCTGCGCGGGCGTGGCCCTCACGATCGCCCTCGTCACGTCGTCGGGCGGCGGCCCGGGCCACGGCGCGAACGTGGCGATGACGGTCTCGGCGGTGCTGGCCGTGCTCGGCGCGGCACTGGTGGGACTGCTGCGGGAGCGGGCCTGAGGACGGGTCCGGCCGCTCACCACGACCGCTCACCCCCGGGGCCGCACCGACCTCAGCCTCCCCCACACCGCCATCCGGTACCGCGAGGTGAACTCGGGCGTGCAGGTGGTCAGGGTGATGTAGTAGCCCGGCTCGTCGTACCCGTACCCGGGCCGGACGAGGGAGCGCGGCACGGGCCGTACGACACCCGAGTCGCGGGCGGACGTCCGCGGCAGGATCCGGTCGACGGTGTACGTGTAGACCGCCGCCCTCGTCTCCACCTCCACCGTGTCGCCCCGCCGGAGCCTCGGCAGGTACCGGAAGGGCTCGCCGTGGGTGTTGCGGTGCCCGGCGAGGGCGAAGTTGCCCGCCTGGCCGGGCTGTTGGGTGCCCGGGTAGTGGCCGACGTACCCCTTGTTCAGGACGTCCTGCTTGCTCACCCCCTCGGCGACGGGGACGCGGAGCCCCAGCCGGGGCACGAGGAGAACCGCGTACGCCTGGGAGCGGCGTGGCCACCCGGCGCCGACGACGGACCCGGACGCCCCCCGTCGCCCACCATCACCCACCCCGTTCCCCGCGCCGGCGGACGGCCCGGGACCGGCGGACGCCGAACCCGGGGACGCGCCACGTGAGGGGGCGTCCCCCGAGGGCAGCCCGGCGTCGCCGCCGTTCCCCCACTCCCGCTCCAGGGTCCGCACCTCCCGCGCGGCCCCCTGCCGCGCCTCCCGGTTGGTCCACCACAGTTGGTGCACGACGAGCAGCATGAGCACGGCCCCGACGGTGACCAGCACCTCGCCCGAGCCGAGCAGCCCTCGCCGCCACCTCGCCCGCCTGCGACGGTCCCGGTGCCGTACGACCCGCATCCGCACGCCCACCTCCCACCGCCCGGCCTCCCGAGGAGCCGCCCGCACGATAGGGCGAGCGACCTCAACTCACCAGAGCCGTGCGAACCCTTCAGGTGGACAACTGATGGGGCCCTGCCAGGAAGCCGACGCGGAACCGAACGGGACCCTGCCAGGACCCGTCGGGGACCTGCCGGGGGTCTCGGGGGGGGCCGACGGCCGGGGCGTCCTCCTCCTGTGTCACCGGTCGGCAGTACGGTGTCCCCCATGCGCCCCGACACGCCTGCCGAGAACGTCGACCACACCGCCGAAGCGGCACGCCTGGAGCGAACCGCCGGCCTGTACCCCGAGGACGCGGAGGCCCTGCTCCTACGCGCCGCGGCCCATTTGGAGCTCTCCGGCGACCGCCCCGCCGCGACGACGCTCTACGACCGCCTGCTGTCCTCCTCGGACGGGCTGGAGGACCCGCACCTCGTCCGCGCCCTGAAGGCCTCGAACCTGTGGGAGTACGGCCACGAGGCGGAGGCACGGGCGATCATCGACGGCGTCCGCATGTCGGCGCCGCGCGATGCGGCCCCGTGGGTGATCGTGGCGGAGTCCCTGGAGGCTCACGACGAGCTGGAGGCCGCGGAGGAGACCTTCACCGAGGGAGCGAGCCTGCTCCTGCCGGAGGGCACGGAACCCCCGCGCGTCACCCATCCCCTCCTCTACGGCCGCCACCGCGTCCGCCGCATGCGGGGCCTGCCCCACGACGACTGGGACATGCTGGCGGACACCCTCCACACCTCCCCCGTGCCGCTGGACGAACTCCACGACCCCAAGCGTGTGTGGTCGCTGGGCTCGGACAACCCGGCGGAACTGGCGGCGGAGATCTCCCGCCTCCGCGCGGAGCTCGGCGCCTACCGGGAGGCGCTGTCCCGCCCCTTCCCGGTGGCCGTCCTGCACTGGCCGGCCCCCGAACTGACGGAACTGCTCTCGGCCTACGACGCCCTGACCGCGGAATACCCCTCCCACGAGACGCACCTGGCGACCATAGAGGCCTCCCTCCGCGAACTGGCGGCCTCCGGCACCGCGAACCTGGGCATCGTCACCGGCACGGTCCCGTCCTACGAGGCGTTCGCGGCCTCGGAGGGCTCGAGCCCGTCCGACCCCACCCTCCTGCCCCAGTACGCCACGACTCTGGCAGCCCGGGGCCGCGCGGTGGCGTGGCCGCCGCAGCGGGGCGCCTCGTGCTGGTGCGGCTCGGCCCGGACGTACGACGCCTGTCACGGAACGCGGGAGCCCGTAGCGGGCGTCTGAGAGGCGGGGGTGGGTCGGGCACGCGGGCCGGCCGCCTCCCGGAGCCTCCGGCCGACGGGGGATCCGGCCGACGGGGGATCCGAACCCACCGGAACGAGGAGAGGGCCCGGCCATGCCCCAACCCTGGCCCACCGTGGCCCTCTTCCTCGCCGCGTTCTGGACGCTCGTCGGCGCCCACGGCACCCGTGCCGCCCTGCGCGCCCGCCGGTCCCTGGACCTGCTGGGCGTGCCGGGCGTCCGGACGAGAGGCGAGGTGGCCAACTCGGCCCGCCGTGTCGGCACGTCGTACCACCCACCGCAAATCCGGTACCAGGCCCCACCGCCCGGCCACCCCACCGCGCCCGCCACCCGGACCTACCGCCAGGTCCCCCTGAACCCCGGCTCCCCCAACGCCCTCTACCGCGGCACCCCGGTCGTCCTCCGCTACGACCCGAGCGACCCACGCCGCGCGGTGGTGGTCCGCACGGCGAAGTCCTACTCGCCCACGGCGAATCTGATCTGGTGCGTGTCTTTCATGACGTTCGGTGTCGGACTGGGCGTTTTCTCGCTGCTGTGACCGGACCCCTCGCAAGCCGATTCACAGAACACCGGCGGGGGCCGCCGCGCCCAGAAGGCCAGCCCTCCTCAGCCCCTCTGTCAGTGCCTCCTGTTACAACGGAGGCACGTCGAGAGTGGTGGAGGGGCCTGGTGACGGACGCGGGGGGACAGATGCAACCGGTCGCTGGCGTATACGAGCGGCTGATCACCGAGGATGTGCGCAGGGAGCTCGGGCAGCTCGAAGCCATGGGGTGGAAGGCCATCGATGCGGAGGTAGGCACCGAGTCGGCACCTCACGTGCTTGCCCGCCACATCGGTGAAGTGGTCGCGCGCAGGCTCACCCAGCTCCCGGCCGACCAGCAGGTCACCTACGCCAACCACATCCTGGCCTCCCTGAACGCCGGCACCCTTGAGCAGGGCGATCCGGAACCCACAAGCGCAGTCGCGGAAGGCCCCCGACAGCTGCTCGCGCTCGCCAAGCAGGAAGCGCCGGGGGCGTACGCGATCCGTCCGCTCACCCCGCTTTCCGAGACGTCACTCCTCACGAACTCCCCGGAAGACCTCAGCCTCGGCTCGGAGTTGCGAGCCGAGCTCGCCACGGCGGACCGCATCGACCTGCTCTGCGCGTTCGTGAAGTGGTACGGCATCCGGGTCCTGGAGGACGCCCTGCGCGCCGCCAAGGAGCGAGGCGTACAGATCCGGGTCATCACGACCACGTACATGGGTGCCACCGACCGCCACGCGCTCGACCGCCTCGTCCGCGACTTCGGCGCCACCGTCAAGGTGAACTACGAGATCCGATCGACCCGCCTGCACGCCAAAGCGTGGCTCTTCCGGCGCGAAACGGGCTTCGACACGGCCTACGTCGGCAGCTCGAACCTTTCCAGGGCCGCACTGCTCGATGGCCTGGAGTGGAACGTCCGGCTGTCCTCGATCGCAACGCCCGCGGTGCTGGACAAGTTCGAGGCGACCTTCGAGGCGTACTGGAACGACTCGGCCTTCGAGACCTACGACCCCGACCTGCACGGTGAGCGCCTCGACGGCGCACTGGCCCAGGCAGGCGGCGGCACCTCCGCCAGCGACCTGAAGATCAACCTGTCCGGCCTGGAGGTACGCCCCTTCCCGCACCAGCGGGACATGCTGGAACGGCTCACCGTCGAACGGGAGATCCGCGGACGGCACCGGAACCTGCTGGTCGCGGCGACCGGAACCGGCAAGACCGTGATGGCGGCCCTGGACTACCGAAGCCTGTGCAGGGCGTCGGAGAACAGACGGCCGAGGCTACTGTTCGTGGCCCACCGCAAGGAGATCCTCAAACAGTCGCTCCGCACCTACCGGGAAGTACTGGACGACGCCTCGTTCGGCGAACTGCTGCACGCCGGCACCGAGCCCCGTGCCTGGGACCACGTGTTCGCAAGCGTCCAGTCCCTCCATGTTCCGCGGCTTGAGCAGCTGGCCCACGACCACTTCGACATCATCGTCATCGACGAGTTCCACCACGCCACCGCCACCACGTACCGGCGGGTTATCGACCACTTCGCACCCCGTGAGTTGCTGGGCCTCACCGCCACGCCCGAGCGGATGGATGGACGGAACGTCCAGGACGAGTTCTTCGACGGCCGGATCGCCGCCGAAATGCGACTGTGGGAGGCACTGGAGAACGACCTGCTCTGCCCCTTCCACTACTTCGGCATTCCCGATGGCACAGACCTGACCAACCTCGGCTGGCAGAAAGGTGCCTACACCGACCAGGAGCTGGACAACCTCTACACGGGCAACCACGCCCGCGCCCGGATCGTGGTGAAGCAGATCCGGGACAAGGTCTCCAACCCCGGCGCCATGAAGGCGCTGGGCTTCTGCGTCACCAAGGCGCACGCCCACTTCATGGCGGACTTCTTCCGCCAGGCCGGTTTCCAGGCCATAGCTCTCGACAGCGAGTCTCCCGCTGAGTTGCGCGCCAGGGCGCTGACCGAGCTGCGCGACGGGAAACTCCAAGTGATTTTCTCTGTCGACCTCTTCAACGAGGGGCTGGACATCCCCGACGTGGACACGCTGCTCCTTCTCCGTCCCACCCACAGTGCCACCGTCTTCCTCCAGCAGCTGGGGCGCGGCCTGCGGCGCACCGAGACCAAGCCCGTGCTCACCGTCCTCGACTTCATCGGGCAGCACCGGGCAGAGTTCCGCTTCGAGGAGCAATTCCGCGCCCTCACCAATCTCTCGCGGAACCGACTCGTCGAACACATCGAGCGGGACTTTCCGCTCCTGCCGTCGGGCTGCCAGATCCTTCTGGAGGGCAAGTCCAAAGACCTCGTCCTGAACAACATCCGCACCCAGCTCAGCGCCAACGTCAGGACGTTGGCGAACGAGGTCAGGGCGTACAGCACACCGCGTCTGGCCGACTATCTCCGCGAGAGCCGCCGGGAGATCAAGGAGCTCTACAAGAGCGGGAACTCCTGGACGGCCGTCCTCCGGCGCGCCGGCCTGATCCATGAGGCCCCGGCACCGGGTGAGGCGGCTCTACTCAAGCGAGCGCACGCGTTCCTCCACGTGGACGACCCCGAGCGCGCCACGGCCTACCTCCGGCTCCTCGAAGACGACGCCCCGCCGTACGAGGAACTGCCTGCGGCGGAGCAGTCGTACGCCCGCATGTTGTTCTTCAACCTCTGGGACGACGCGGGTGGGTTCACCGGCTTCCAGGACGGTCTTGAGTCGCTGCGCTCTCAGCGAGTGTTCCGGGATGAGCTGCGCCAAGTGCTGTCCCATGTCATGGAGCAGGCGGACCACGTCCCGATTCCGCTGTCCGGCCGCCTCAGCCAGGTTCCGCTGAGGGTGCACTGTGCTTACAACCGATCCGAGATCCTCGCTGCCCTTGGTGTAGCTCGCTTCAACGGGCAGATGCCTCGATCCTTTGCGCAAGGCGTGCAGTGGGTCGAGGAGCTCCAGACGGACGCCCTGCTCATCACGCTGGAGAAGGACGAGAAGGACTTCTCCCCCACCGTCCGGTACAAGGACTACGCGCTGAGCCCGACGCTGTTCCACTGGGAATCCCAGAACTCGACCGCGGCGGACTCTCGCACCGGATTGCGGTATCGGCAGCACAACGATCGCGACAGCCACGTCCTGCTCTTCATGCGCCGCTACAAGAACACCGACATAGGCAAGTCCCAGCCGTGGATGCTTCTTGGCCCAGCCGCCTTTGCGCGCCACACCGGCAGCAAGCCGATGGCGATCACCTGGCGTCTGAAGCACCAGCTTCCAGCGGACGTCTTTACCTATGCAGCGATCACGGCGAGCTGATACACACCACCATTCGGGGGGTCAGTCCTCCCCCTTCTGCCCCTCGTCGTGATGCCCCTTGCCGGAATGGCCGTGGGGGTTCGGGTGAGGGTGCGGTGGGGTGGCCGTGTTCTGGGGGTGGTGTCGGGCGTGGGAGTTCTTGGGCTTGGGGGTGGTCGGGGGGCTGGGCGTCCGGGCCGGGCGGGCTGAGGAGGTCAGGTTCCTGGATATGGGCTCGGCCTGGGGGGTGGCCGGCTTGGGGGCCGGGGTGGTGGGAGTGCCGCCGGGGGTCTTCGTCTTCGGGGTGGGGCGCGGGTGGTCGGGGGTGGTCGCGGCCGCGTCCGTGTGGTTGGCGTTGGTTCCGCTGGTGCCCGGGGCGACGGCGAGGGTCGTTCCCAGGGCTACGGAGAGCGCGGCCAGGGCGGTGCCCACTGCCAGGCGGCGGTGGCGGTGGCGGCCCGGTGCTTCTGTTCGGTCGTGGGTGCGGAGGGGCAGAACGGCGGCCGCTCGGTGCGTTCGCTCCAGGTCGTTCGTGCCGACGTGCGGCGCAGGTTGGAGCGGGCCGTGGTCCAGCGTGGGGCCTGTCGGCAGCGGCTCGTACGGGTGGCTCCCGGGGGTCAGGGCGGCCAGGGCCTGCGCGCACTCGGCGGCGTCCGGGCGGGACTCGGGGGCCTGGGCCGTCATCGACCGCAGCAGGGCCGCGAGGTCCGAGGGGATCCAGTCGGGGACCTCGGGGGTGCGCAGGAGGCGGGCGACCGCTGCCTCCAGCGGGGTGCCCCGGTACTCCGGTGTTCCCTTCAGGCACTCCAGCAGGACCAGGCCGAGCGCGTAGACGTCGGCGGCCGGGCCGACGCGTCCGCCCTCCACCTGCTCCGGTGCCAGATAGGCGGCCGTGCCCGTCAGCACGTCGGGCGCGGTGTGGCGGGTGGCGTCCGCCAGGAGCGCGATGCCGAAGTCCGCCAGGTGGGGATCTCCGGCCCGGTCCAGCAGGACGTTCGAGGGCTTGACGTCGCGGTGGACTATGTCGGCCCTGTGGACGTAGGCCAGAGCCCCGGCCAGGGAGGCGCCGAGTGCGGCCACGCGCGGCTGGGGCAGCGGTCCGCTCGCCAGGAGGCTGTGCAGGCTGGGCCCGTCGACCAGCTGCATGACCAGGTAGGCCCGGTCGTCGTGGTGGCCGGAGTCGTAGACCGTGACCAGTCCGGGGTGCTGGAGGCGGGCGAGGAGCATGGCCTCCGTGGACAGGTTCTCCTCGGTCTGCGGTCCGGGGCCCGGCCGGAAGACCTTGACCGCCACGGGCCGCCTGAGGCGCGTGTCGAGGCCCTCGTAGACGTCGGCCATGCCGCCCGATCCGATTCTGGCGCCCAACCGGTAGCGACCGGACAGGACGTCAGCGGACCGGAAGTCCGCTCGGACCGGCGCGGGGGCCGGCGGGGCTGCTGATCGGCGGGCCTTCATCTGGTTCTCCGTTGCTGTCACCGCATACCGGACTCGGCCATGGGCCGTGCTGGGAAAGCGGGTACCCGAGGGTCTGTCAGCTATCCGGCCGGGGCGGGGTCCGGGAGAAGTTCAGCCGGCCCGGCCGGTTCAGCCGGCCCGGCCGGTTCAGCCGGTCCGGCCAGTGCGGCCAGTTCAGCCAGTTCAGCCAGTTCAGCCAGTTCAGCCAGTTCAGCCAGTTCAGCCAGGGTGACGCTATGGCGTCGGCACCGTCGACGGCATCGGCGGCGCCAGGTCCGCTCGGCCGAACAGGAGGGCGTAACCGTGCGGGAGTTGGGCCAGTACGCGAGTCGTCAGGGGCTCGTCCAGCTGGTCCGCCAGGACGCCGAGGACCGAGCTGACGTCCCAGCGGGCCGTCGCGGGGGTCGAGCCCTCGATGCGGGACGCCACCGACTCCACGAACTCCCGGGCGGGCAGAGGGTGGACGACCGGGATCTGGGACGCGATCACCCTGCCCGCCTCCGGGGGGAGGGACTGGGCCAGGGCCACGCGTTCGTCTCCGGTCACGTGCGTGCCCAGGGAGGACAGGACGATACGGGTCACCGCCTCGGCCTCCGCGGCCGTCGCGTACTGACCCGCCTCCCGCACCGCCTGCGTCAGTTCCAGCCAGCCGGCCTCCCCGGCCGAGTCGCGGGTGCCGGGACGCGGGGTCGGGGCGGGGATGGTGGATCTGTGCTGCGGGGCTGCCACGGTCATGGCCGGCTCCTCCTCCGGGACGCTTCGTAACTCCGGACGCCCAGTACCCCCGATCATCGCCGCCATGGGACGGGGTTCGGCCAATCTGGCCGCCCGGAAACTTGACAAGGCCGGACTCAGGTTCAGGGACCCCGCTCACCCGCCGGTTAGCCTCGAAGCAGAACGAAGAGGACATCAGGAGCAGGAGGCGCTCATGGCCAGGGTTCCCAGCGCGGTCGTCGCCGCTACCGGGCTCGTCGGTGGTTACGGCGTCGCCCGCTGGACCAGGAAGCGGCAGCTCGGTGGGGCCGTGCTGGCCGTCGCCGGTGCCGCCGCCGCGCAGCAGTGGCGGCAGCAGGCGGGCGGGAAGGCCGCCGGCGCGCTCACCGCCGCCTACGTCGCCGCGTTCGCCGGCTCCCACCCGCTGGCGAAGAAGGTCGGCGCCTGGCCCGCGGTCTTCGGTGTCGCCGGTGCCGTGGCCCTCGCGTCCTGGGCCGTCGCCGACCGGCGCCACCCCTAGCCCGGACCCGATCCGACCGATCCGACACGGCCCACCCCGGCCCTAGTCGCCACGGCCCACCCCCGACCCGCGCCGACCGGATCCGATCGGTTCCCCGCGCGTCCCCCGTGTCACGCCGGGTCAGGCGTCGGCGCCTGGAACGACCGCCGGTACGCCTGCGGGCTGGTCCCGACCACCCGGCGGAAGCGTTCCCGGAAGGCCGTCGGGGAGCCGAAGCCCGCCTGTACGGCGATCCGCTCCACCGGGTACGGCGTCGTCTCCAGCAGGTACTGCGCCCGCCGCACCCGGGCCCGGTGCAGCCACTGGAGCGGTGTCGTGCCCGTCTGTTCGCGGAAACGGCGGTTGAGGGTGCGGTTGCTCATCCGGGCCTGTGCCGCGATCTCGTCCAGGGTGATGTCGCGGTCGCAGTGGGCCTCCAGCCAGGCCAGCAGCGGCTCCAGGGTCGCGCCGGCGGGGGCCGGGGGCAGGTCGTGGACGATGAACTGGGCCTGTCCGCCCTCCCGTTCGAGCGGCATCACGGACATCCTGGCCGCGTGCGCGGCGACCGCCGAACCGTGGTCCTTGCGGATCATGTGCAGGCACATGTCCAGGGCCGCGGCGGCGCCCGCCGAGGTGAGGAACTGGCCGTTGTCGACGTAGAGGACGTTCGGGTCGACGACGATCTCCGGGTACCTCTCCGCCAGCGTCCCGGCCGCCTTCCAGTGGGTCGTCGCCCGCAGGCCGTCCAGCAGGCCGGTGGCCGCGAGGACGAACGCGCCGACGCAGATCGACGCGACGCGCGTGCCGTTCGCCGCCGCCGCGCGCACCGCGTCCACGACGCCCGGCGGCAGCGGGCGGGCCGGGTCCGCCACCCCGGGCAGGACGATGGTGTCCGCCTCCGCCAGCGCCTCGAGCCCGTACGGCGCCCGCACCGCGAAGGCGCCCGCCGCGGCGCTCACCTCCCCGGGCGGGGAGCACACCCTGACCCGGTAGCCGGGGCGGCCGTCCGGCAGCCGGGCCCAGCCGAAGGTGTCGATCGGGACGGACAGGTCGAACGGGATCACCTGGTCCAGCGCCAGGACGGCCACGCAGTGCATGGCAGGAACCTAGCTCTACGACGGGAACGCGCCAAGCGCGGCAGGCCTGCCGGACTGCGGCTTCAACAGGTTCCGGCAGGTCCAGGCATCAGTCGCCCCACGTCGGAGACGCGGCGGGAAGCGCTGGCGGAAATCCGTCGGGTCCTGGCAATCCCGCCACTTCTGTGGTGATCAGCCGCCCGCGTAGCGTCCCCACGTGACCAAGCTCCTCCTCGCCGTCCACGTCCTCGCCGCGATCGTCGCCGTCGGGCCCGTGACCGTCGCCGCCAGCATGTTCCCGCCCGCCGCCCGCCGGGCCATGGCCGCCCCGGACGACGTCCGGGCCGCGGAGACCCTCGGCCTGCTGCACCGGATCTGCCGCGTGTACGCCGTCGTCGGCCTCGTCGTCCCGGTGTTCGGGTTCGCCACCGCGAGCGAGATGGGTGTGCTCGGCAGTGCGTGGCTGATCGTGTCCATCGCGCTCACGGCCCTGGCCGCCCTCGTGCTCGCCGCCTTGGTGCTGCCGGCCCAGACCGTGCTCGTGGAGGGCGGCGGCACGCGCGAGAGGACCGTGCGGCTGGCCATGTTCACCGGAGTGTTCAACCTGCTGTGGGCGGCCGTGACGATCCTGATGATCGTGCGGCCCGGTTCGACCACCGGCGCCTGACCGCCCACCGGACGGCCGCACCCGACCGCCGACCGCCGACCGCCCGACGCTCCCGCCGGACGGCCACCCGCCTACAGCTCCGTCTGGCCCGCGCCCTTCAGCGTGGTCAGGTCGAAGACGTCGCCCATCCGGGCGAAGCCCAGGTCGCTGGGGTGCAGGTGGTCGCCGGAGTCGTAGTCCGGGCGCAGCCGGCGCGGGTCGTACGGGTCCCTCAGCGACCTGTCGAAGTCCACGACGGAGTCGTACACCCCGCCGGCCCTGATCCGCGCGTTGACCTGCTGCCGGACCGCCTCGCGGGCCGGGGTCCAGCCGCGGTGGCCCTCGAAGGGCATGAGGGTGGCGCCGACGACCTTCAGGCCGCGGGCGTGGGCCTGGCGGACCAGGGTGCGCAGCCCCTCGACGATCTTGTCGGGGTCCGCGAGCCGGGGGTTGCGCAGGATGTCGTTGATGCCGAGGTCGATCACGACGACCTTGGCGTTGGTCCGGGACAGCGCGTCCCGGCCGAAGCGCCCCAGACCGCTCTGGTTCTCGGCCGGGCGGCCGAGACCGTCCGCGAGCACCTGGTTGCCGCTGATGCCCTCGTTGACGACGCCGTAACGCGGCAGGTCGTCACCGCTCGCGACGGCCGTGCGCAGCCGTCCGGCCAGCACGTCGGTCCAGCGGCGGTTGGCGCCCACGGTGGACGTTATGCCGTCGGTGATGGAGTCGCCGAAGACGACGACCGTGCCCCTGGCCTCGTTGCTGAGGACGTCAAGGGCCGTCACATACCGCCAGTACGGCGTCCGTTCGGTGTACGGGGTACCGGTCGCGTCCTCGGTGCGGTCGCCCTGGGCGACGTACGACACCTGCTGCGCGTGCGGGTGGTAGGTCACCGGGCCGGACGGCGTCGGCGAGTACGTGGTGACCAGCACGTCCGTGTCGTGCGGGACGGTCAGCCGGACCACGTCGCTGAGCACCTGGCCGCCGGCCGGGATCACGACAGCGCCGGAGCCGTTGAAGGTCAGGCGGCGCATCGTTTCCGCGGCCGCGGCGGCGCTGCCGTCACCCGCCGACAGGGCCACCGAGGCGTGCGAGATCGTCAGCGGCGACTGGCCGTAGAGGTTGGACAGCGTGATGCGGGCACTCGTCCCTGCGGTGCTCGCATGCACGACGTTGCGCACCGACCGGCCGGCCAGCCCGGCGGTCTCGGTGCCCGGCTCGCCGCCCGCGGGCGCCGTCGACCAGGAACCGACCCAGGTACCGGTCGAGGCGGGAGCGACGGAGGAGTCGCGATGCGGACGATCGCCGGCGAAGGAACCGCGGGGGGTGCCGTCGTCGGCGGCCACCGTGATGTAGATGACGGCGGACAGAACCACGACCAGCGCGACGAGCGCGCTCAGGACGGCATAACCATGACGCTTGGTCACGCTTGTGTTGTTCTCCTCGATAGATGGGAGCCCCAGGCTCCGATCCGATGAGTCCATGATGCGTCATGAACCAGGGAGAGCTGACAGGGACCTGCCGCAAACCCCCCGAGGAGACAGACGCCGGGAACTCCTGTTCCGTTCCGGGAGTCGGTCAGGAAGGGACAATTGTGTGCGGGATCACCGAACGGGTGGAGCTGATGGAACACACGGAGACGGAAACACCGGACCGGACCACGTCGTACCGGACCATGACCGCCTTCACCCCCGCCGACGAGGAACGACGGCGCGGGGTACGGCGCATGAAACTGACGGCGACCGGCATGCTGCTGTTCGTGGCCGTCGTCTACGTGCTGGCCACATGGGCCTCGCACCAGGGCGCCGGCGCCTGGACGGACTACGTGGCGGCGGCCGCCGAGGCCGGCATGGTCGGCGCGCTCGCCGACTGGTTCGCGGTCACCGCCCTCTTCCGGCACCCACTCGGCCTGCCCATCCCGCACACCGCGATCATCCCCACCAAGAAGGACCAGCTCGGCATCTCCCTCGGCGAGTTCGTCGGCGAGAACTTCCTCTCCCACGACGTCGTACGCCAGCGGCTGCGCGCCGTCGGCATCGGCAGCCGGCTCGGCGCCTGGCTCGCCGAACCCGACCACGCCGACCGCGTCACCGCCGAACTGGCCACCGCCCTCAGGGGCGCCCTCACCGTCCTGCGCGACTCCGACGTCCAGGCCGTCGTCGGAGAGGCCGTCACCCGGCGCGCCAACGCCCAGGAGATCGCCCCCGGCATCGGCAAGATGCTGGAACGGGTCGTCGCCGACGGCGGCCACAAACGCGTCGTCGACCTCGTCGTCGGCCGCGCCCACGACTGGCTCGTACTGCACCGCACCGACGTCATGGTCGCCGTCGAGGGCGGCGCGCCCGGCTGGACCCCGCGGTTCGTCGACAAGAAGGTCGGCGAACGCGTCTACAAGGAACTGCTGCGCTTCTGCACCGAGATGCGCGACATGCCCTCCCACCCCGCCCGCGGCGCCCTCGACCGCTTCCTCACCGACTTCGCCTCCGACCTCCAGTCCGACACCGACACCCGCGCCCGGGTCGAACGCCTCAAGGGCGAGGTACTGGGCCGCGGCGAGGTCCAGGACCTCATCGCCTCCGCCTGGACCGCCGTCCGCTCCATGATCGTCGCGGCCGCCGAGGACGAACGCAGCGAACTCCGGCTGCGCGTACGGGCCGCCCTGCTGTCCCTCGGCTCCCGCATGGCGAGCGAGCCGAAGGTCCAGGACAAGGTCGACACCTGGGTCGAGGGCGCCGCCGTGCACGTCGTCACCACCTACCGCAAGGAGATCACCTCCCTGATCACCGACACCGTCGCCGGCTGGGACGCCGAGCACACCACCCGCAAGATCGAGGCCCACATCGGCCGCGACCTCCAGTTCATCCGCATCAACGGCACCGTGGTCGGCTCCCTCGCCGGCCTGGCCATCTACGCCCTCTCCCGCGGCCTCGGGGCCTAATCGCACCGGACCAGGGCACCCGACTCCTCGTCCTCGACGAGGAGGGAGCCCATGAGCACAGCAGCCGAAGCGCCGTCACCCGGGAACGGCCGGACCATCACCACCAACATCCCCGCCCGACTCGACCGCCTCCCCTGGTCCCGCTGGCACTGGACCATCGTGATCGGGCTGGGAACGGTGTGGATCCTCGACGGCCTGGAGGTCACGGTCGTCGGCAACATCGCCGGCCGCCTCTCCGAACCCGGCAGCGGCCTCGCCATCTCCTCCGGCCAGATCACCGGCACGGCCGCCGCCCTGTACGTGGCCGGCGCCTGCGTCGGCGCCCTCTTCTGGGGCCGGCTGACCGACCGCTTCGGCCGCAAGAACCTGTTCATGATCACCCTGGCCGTGTACCTCGCGGCCACCGCGCTGACCGCCGTCTCCTTCGCCCCCTGGTGGTTCTTCCTCTTCCGGTTCCTGACCGGGTTCGGCATCGGAGGCGAGTACGCGGCGATCAACTCCGCCATCGACGAACTGATCCCGGCCAAATACCGCGGCCGCGTCGACCTGATCATCAACGGCAGCTTCTGGCTCGGCGCCGTCGGCGGCTCCCTGCTCTCCATCGTCGCCCTCGACACGAACCTGCTGCCCGCGAACCTCGGCTGGCGCCTCACCTTCGCCCTCGGCGCCGTCCTCGCCCTGGTCATCCTCCTCGTACGCCGCCACGTCCCCGAAAGCCCCCGCTGGCTGCTGATCCACGGCAGGGACCGGGAGGCCGAGGAGATCGTCACCGGCATCGAACAGCGCGTCGAGGCCGAGAAGGGCGAACCGCTCGCCACACCCGAGGGCGAGCTGGAGATCCACCAGCGCAAGGACATCAAGTTCCTGGAGATCGCCCGCACCATCTTCGCCGACTACCCCAAGCGGGCCACCCTCGGCTTCTCGCTCTTCATCGGTCAGGCGTTCCTCTACAACGCGATCACCTTCGGCTTCGGCGCAATCCTCACCAAGTTCTTCGACGTGCCCGCCGACCACACCGGCTACTACTTCGCCGTCATCGCCATCGGCAACTTCTGCGGCCCGCTGCTGCTCGGCAAGCTCTTCGACACCGTCGGGCGCCGCGTCATGATCTCCTCGACCTACCTGCTGTCCGGGCTCCTGCTGTTCGGCACCGCCTGGCTCTTCGACCGCGGCTCGCTCAGCGCGGGCACCCTCACCGCCTGCTGGTGCGCGGTCCTCTTCTTCGCCTCCGCGGGCGCCTCCAGCGCCTACCTGACGGTCTCCGAGATCTTCCCGATGGAGACCCGGGCCATGTCCATCGCCTTCTTCTACGCCCTCGGCACCGCCGCCGGCGGCATCAGCGGCCCGCTGCTCTTCGCCGACCTCACCAACACCGGCAAGGTCGGCGACACCGTCCTCGCCTTCCAGATCGGCGCCGCCCTGATGTGCCTGGCCGGACTGGTGGCGGCCGCACTCGCGGTACGGGCCGAAGGCCGCTCCCTGGAGGACATCGCCCGTCCGCTGTCCGCCGCCGCGAACAAGGCGAAGACGGCGACCCGCAACACCCGAGCCACCGGCTCCACCCGCGGCGGCCACCAGGGCCCCACGGCCCCGCCGGCGGTCGGCAGGCCGTGAGCCGCCGGGCCATGGGGGCCGGGCCCACCAGGGATACTGGCCCCCATGACCCGCCTGATCCTCGCCACCCGTAACGCCGGAAAGATCACCGAGCTGAGGGCCATCCTCGCCGAAGCAGGGCTCCCCCACGAGCTGGTCGGCGCCGACGCCTACCCCGACATCCCCGACGTCAAGGAGACCGGCGTCACCTTCGCCGAGAACGCCCTCCTCAAGGCGCACGCGCTGGCCCGGGCCACCGGTCTGCCCGCCGTCGCCGACGACTCCGGCCTCTGCGTCGACGTCCTGGGCGGCGCCCCCGGCATCTTCTCCGCCCGCTGGGCGGGCCGGCACGGCGACGACAAGGCCAACCTGGACCTGCTGCTCGCCCAGCTCTCCGACATCGCGGAGGAGCACCGGGCCGCGCACTTCGCGTGTGCCGCGGCGCTGGCGCTGCCGGACGGTACCGAGCGGGTGGTCGAGGGCCGGCTGCGGGGCGTCCTGCGGCACGCGCCGGCCGGCACGAACGGCTTCGGCTACGACCCCGTGCTCCAGCCGGACGGCGAGACCCGCACGTGTGCGGAGCTGAGCCCGGAGGAGAAGAACGCGATCAGCCACCGCGGCAAGGCGTTCCGGGCGCTGGCGCCGGTGGTGCGGGAGCTGCTGGGCTGAGACCGGAGCCAGGACCGCGCGAGGGGCCGCCCTGGCGGGCGACCCCTCATCTGTGCGGCCGGTGGGACTCGAACCCACACGGGATTTCTCCCACGGGCACCTAAAACCCGCGCGTATCGCCTATTTCGCCACGGCCGCCCCAAAACGGACTATTCACTAACAGGCCGTTTTGCCTCGCCCAGTGTACGGGGCGGCGTCTTTCGCCTGCCGCCGCCTCGGCACCAGGTGCGCGTCACCGCATGGCAGTTGGGGCAGAGCAGCCGGAGGTTGTCCTGGCGGTCGTCGCGCCAGTCGCCGTTGACGTGGTCGATCTCCAGCGTCATCGGCCTGCCCAGCCATTCGGGCCCGAGCCCGCACTCGGCGCACGTCTCCGGCACGCCCACCTCACGCAGCGCACGGCGGAGCAGATGGGCACGTGTCCGGCGGGGGCCTTCGTGCCGGACCAGGATCTCCTCGGGCCGCCTGGTCCGCTCCGTGTGCGTCCTGCCCCGCTGGTGGGCCTGCCCGAGGAAGTGCGCGGTGGACAGTCCCCGCTCGGCGACCCACCGGCGCAGCAGCGCCCGCTGGGTGCCGGTGTCCGGGCGGCCGAGGAGACGCAGCGTCCCGGCGACGGAGACCGACTCGGCGACGGCCAGGCGCAGCTCCTCGTCCCCGGGGCGGACGGGCCCGCGGGCGGCGCGCCCGGAGGCACCGGCCGACCGCTCACGCACGTGCCGCTGCTCGCCGCTCATGCGACCCCACCCCCGGTCGCTTTGCCCCGGCCCCGGTAGCTGTCGGTGACCGAGTGGCAGTTGGGGCAGAGGAAACGCAGGTTCTGGATGCGGTTGTCGCGCCAGTTCCCGTTGACGTGATCGACCTCCAGCGGGAGCGGCCGGCCCCGCCACGCCGGCTCGATCCCGCAGGAGGCGCAACGCTCCAGGACGCCGGTGGACGTCATCGCCCACCTCAGCCGGTCGCTCTGGACGCGCCGGGCCCGACCGGCGGGCTGCTCGACGAGAAGGGCCTCCGGGCTACGGGGCCGCCAGGGCCTTCCGCGCCGGCTCGGCATCCGGAAGTGCGAGGTGTCGATCCCGTACGCCGCGATCCTGCGGCTGATGTGCGTGTGGTGGCCGCCGACGACCTCCAGCCCGAGACGGCGCAGGACCTCACCCATGTTGCTGGAAGCCGCCACCGCCGCTTCGAGCACCTCTCTCGTCCACTTCACCCCCTCCCGCTCGAAGTGCGACACGTCCACCCCGAGCTTCCTCATCCGCTCCCGGACGTACCGCCGCGTCGGGCTCCGGGGGTCCGCTCCCAGTCTTTCCAGGGCCTCCGAGAGCGTCCGCGCACCGCGTGCCGCTTCCTCCAGCCGTTCCCTGGTGTACGTGCCGGCTCCCATCGGTCCCCCTCCGTTCCGGCCGCGCGTTCGCGGCTCGTACGGAGTAACGAATCGTGGGGCGGGCGGTCACGGCCGTGGACGCGGGAACGGCCCGCCGCGGCGGGTGCCGGGGCGGGCCGTCCGGGGGGCGGACCTCAGATGCCGAGGTCCTTGATGATCTTCGCCACGTGGCCGGTGGCCTTGACGTTGTACAGGGCGCGCTCGACCTTGCCCTCCTCGTCCACGACCACCGTGGAGCGGATGACGCCGACGACGGTCTTGCCGTAGAGCTTCTTCTCGCCGAAGGCGCCGTACGCCTCCAGGACCTTCTTGTCCGGGTCGGCCAGCAGCGTGACCTTCAGGGACTCCTTCTCGCGGAACTTCGCGAGCTTCTCGGGCTTGTCGGGGCTGATGCCGAGGACGTCGTAGCCCGCGCCGGCCAGCACCTCCAGGTTGTCCGTGAAGTCGCAGGCCTGCTTGGTGCAGCCGGGAGTGAGGGCGGCGGGGTAGAAGTAGACGATGACCTTGCGGCCCTTGTGGGCGGCAAGGGACACCTCGTTGCCGTCGGCGTCGAGGAGGGTGAAATCGGGGGCCGGGTCGCCGGGCTGGAGTCGCTCGCTCATCGGGCCAGCGTAACCGGGGGGCCTTACGGTGCGGGAAAGCCGGGAACTGACAGACTGTCCAGAACAGCATCAAGGACTTCGGAGGCCGTACGGTGGCGGACACGTCGGACACCAGAACCCCGGCGCAGATCGAGGCGGACATCAAGCGCCGCCGCGAAGTGCTGGCCGAGACGCTCGACGAGATCGGGGTGCGGGTGCATCCGAAGACGATCGTCGGCGATGCCAGGGCCAAGGTGGTCGCCAATATCGACCACACGGTCGGACGGGCATACGTCCAGGTCAACCGCGTCGTGAGTGAGGTGCGCGCGCAGCTCGTGGACGAGGAGGGGGCGCCGCGGCTCGAGCGGGTCGTGCCCGTCGCCCTGGTGGTGGTCGGGGTCGTGGGGCTGCTCGCCCTCGGCACGCGGCGCCGCAAGGGCTGACCGGGTTCGTACGGGCGAGTCACAGGCAGGTAGGTTCGAGGCGTGAGCGCCAACAGAAACAGCAACCCCCAGCACGACAAGCTGCCCATCCGCATGCTGCACGACCGGGTCCTCGTGCGGCAGGAGACCGGCGAGGGCGAGCGGCGGTCGGGCGGCGGCATCCTGATCCCCGCGACCGCGGCGGTCGGGCGCCGGCTGGCCTGGGCCGCGGTCGTCGCGGTCGGCCAGAACGTGCGGACCGTGGAGCCGGGCGACCGGGTCCTGTTCGACCCGGAGGACCGGGCCGAGGTCGAGGTGCGGGGTGTGGCGTACGTGCTGATGCGGGAGCGGGATCTGCACGCGGTGGCCGCGGACCGGTTCGAGGGGGCCGAGGACTCCACGGGCCTGTATCTCTGATCCGAACAAGGGCCGAAGGGGCCGGTGACGGTGGTCACCGGCCCCTTCGGCGTTCCTCGGCGTTCCTTTGCTACGTTCGAAGGAGCCCGACGAGACGCGCCGTACCGGGATGCAGGCAAAGACGACGCACCGCGAGAAGTGGTTTTCCCGTCGTCTTGGAGGTGCGCTGTCGTGGCGTGGGTTCTGCTGGTCGTGGCCGGTCTGCTGGAGGTCGGCTGGTCGATCGGGATGAAGTACACGGACGGTTTCAGCCGGCTCGTGCCCAGTCTGTTCACCGGTGCGGGGATCGTCGCCAGCATGGTGCTGCTGTCGTACGCCGCCAGGTCGCTGCCGATCGGTACCGCCTACGGCGTGTGGGTGGGGATCGGGGCGGCCGGGGCGGCGGTGCTCGGCATGGTGGTGCTCGGTGAGCCGGTCACCGCGGCCCGGATCTTCTTCGTGTGTCTGCTGCTGGTCGCCGTGGTCGGGCTGAAGGTGACCGGCGGTCACTGAGGACGGACGCCCGTCAGCGGCCGGTGGTCGCTGACGGGCGTCGTCCTTCTCCGCGGTCCTTCACGGTCCTCCGCGGTCGCGGTTCTACGGTTGGGGTCCCGTGGTGCCGGTGCCGCCCGGGGCGCCTCCGTCGGCGCCGCCGTCGGTGGTGGTGCCGCCGCCGTTGGTGCCGCCTTGGGTGCCGCCGCCGTCGGTGGTGGTGCCGCCGCCGTTGGTGCCGCCTTGTGTGTCGCCGCCGGTGGTGGTCCCGCCGCCGTCGGTGGTGGTGGTGCCGCCGCCGTCGGTCGTGGTGCCGCCGCCGGTGGTGTCACCGGTGGTGCCGCCGTCGGTCGGGGTGCCGGAGGGTGTGCTGGTGGTGCCGCCGTTGTCCTGGCCGCCGTTGTCGGTGGTGCCCCCGTTGTCCTGGCCGGTGGTGCCGGGCTGGTCGGAGGGGCTCGAGCTCGGGGGCAGGATCACGTCGGCGCCCTGCTGGAGCTCGAGGTCGAACTCGGTGGCCGGCTTGCCCTTGAGGGCGTCGCGCGTGTACTGCGCCCAGATGGCGGTGGGCGGGCCACCACCGTTCATACGGGGCTGGCCGAGGGCGTAGTACAGCGACTTGTGCTTGGCCGTGACCGGGTCCTGGCCCATGACCGAGACGACGGTGGCCAGGTCGGGGGTGTAGCCCGCGAACCAGGCCGCGGTGTCCTCCTCGGCGGTGCCGGTCTTGCCGGCCGCGGGACGGCCGGCCTGCTGGGCGGCTACGGCGGTGCCGTTGTCGACGACGCTCTGGAGGACGGAGGTGGTGGTGTCGGCGGCCTCGCGGGTGACGGCCTGCTCGGTCTCCCGGTCGGGCAGCTTGACGTCCTCGGTGCTGTCCTTGGTGATCTTCTCGACCATGGTGTACGTGCCGTGCCTGCCGTGGTTGGCGAGCGTGGCGTACGACTCCGCCATGTCCAGGACGCTGGCGGTGGCGGTGCCGAGGGCGATGGACGGGTAGGGCTGGAGGTCCTGGGTGCCGGACGGGATGCCGAGGTCGACGGCGGTCTGCTTGACCTTGGCGGGGCCGACGTCGACGGCCATCTGGGCGTAGACCGAGTTGACCGAGAGGTCGGTGGCCTTGCGGACGGTGATGTCGCCGTACGACTTCTGGTCCTCGTTCGCGGGGGCGTAGGGGCCGCCGCTCCAGCCCTGTACGGGGCGCCGGTTGGTGCCGTCGTACGTGGTGTTCGGGGTGATGGGCTGGCCGTCCTGGGTGGTCGAGCTGTTCTGCACCGCCGCGGTGAACACGAAGGGCTTGAAGGTGGAGCCGACCTGGAAGTCACCTCGGGTGGCGCCGTTGGTGTACTGCTTCACGTAGTCGATGCCGCCGTACAGGGCGACGACCTTGCCCGTCTTGGGGTCGACGGAGGCGCCGCCGGCCCGGACGTAGTTGTCGACCTTGTTGTTCTTCTTGTCCAGCTTGGAGATGAGCTGGTCGTTGACGGCCTTGACGAAGGCGTTCTGCTTGGACTTCTGGAAGGTGGTGGTGATGCGGTAGCCGCCGCCCTCCAGCTGTTCCTTGGTGAGGATCTCGTTCTCGGTGAGGTAGTCCTTGACGGCCTCGACGAGGTAGCCGCGCTGGCCGGAGAGGCCGGTGGAGACGGTCTGCTCCTTCGGCATGGGGAACTTCATGCCGGCGCGCTCGGACTTGCTGAGCCAGCCCTTGGTGACCATGCCGTCCAGGACGTAGTTCCAGCGGGCGATGGCG
Source organism: Streptomyces sp. WI03-4A (assembly GCF_033792105.1). Lineage (NCBI taxonomy): Bacteria > Bacillati > Actinomycetota > Actinomycetes > Kitasatosporales > Streptomycetaceae > Streptomyces > Streptomyces sp. WI03-4A. The sequence continues at coordinate 27,143 of NZ_JARAUO010000020.1, read as the reverse complement.
GCGGGCTTGTTCTCGGGGTGGGCGACGACGTCGTACTCGCTGGGCGCGTTGACGAGCGCGGCGAGGTAGGCGGCGCGGGCCGGGTCGAGGTCGGCCGCGTCCTTGCCGTAGTAGGCCTGGGCGGCGGACTGGATGCCGTAGGCGTTGCGGCCGAAGTAGCTGGTGTTGAGGTAGCCCTCGAGGATCTCGTCCTTGGACTTGTTGCGGTCCAGCTTGATCGAGATGAAGAACTCCTTGGCCTTGCGGGTGACCGTCTGTTCCTGGGCCAGGTAGTAGTTCTTCACGTACTGCTGGGTGATGGTCGAGCCGGACTGCTTGCCCTTGCCGGTGGCGGTGTTCCAGCCGGCGCGGAGCATGGCCTTGGGGTCGATGGCGGACTCGGTGTAGAAGTCGCGGTCCTCGGCGGCCAGGATCGCGTGCTGGGCGGGCTTGGAGATCTGGGCGAGGGTGACGTTCTCGCGGTTGATCCGGCCGTCGCGGGCGAGCTGGGAGCCGTCGGCGTACAGGTAGACGTTGCTCTGCTTGGTGGCGAGGGCGTTGGCGGACGGGATCTGCACCATCGAGTAGCCGATGAAGAACAGGCCGATGATCAGCAGCACGCCCATGACGAAGGTGCCGAGCACCATGCGCCAGGTGGGGAAGAGGCGCCGCCATCCGGTCCGCTTGGGCCGCTTCGGCTTCTTGCCCTTGCCGCCGCCGCTGCCCGCGGGGTTCGCGGTGGCGGGGGTGGTGTCGTCTGCGGCGGTGCCGGTACGGGGGGCTCGGGGCCCGGGGGCGGAGGGGTTCGCCGCGGGGGCCTGGGCCGCCCGGGCGGCAGCGCCGGCCTGCCCGGCGGCACCGGCTGCGGCGGCGGCACCGGCGGCGGCACCCGCTGCCGCGCCGGCTCCTGCTCCGGCCGGACGGGCGGCACCGGCCACGCCTGACGCGCCGAACGCCTGGGACGTCCGGGACGTGGGCTTCGAAGGGAACGAGGGTGACGCGGAGGGCGAGGCCGACGGGGTCGACGGCTTGGCCGGCTGCTTCGGCCCGGCCTGATCACCCTGCTGGGGAGCCTTGACCCGACGGAGGATCTGGGTGGTCTCGGGAGCCTGTCCGTCGCCCGCCCCCCGGGCGGCGGCACCGGCCTTGCCGGACCGCCCCGCCGGGGACTTGTCGATCCGCCGCAGCACCTGCGTGCTCTCGGCCGAGTCGGACTTGTCCGCGGACGGGCCGCCCTTGCCGGGGGCCTGAGCGGACCGCCCCTGACCGGGCCGCTGCGGCTTGCCGGGCGTCTGCGCGTCGGCGGCAGCCTCAGCGTCACCGGACGCGTCGCCCTGGCCGGCCGCCTGCGCCCGCCCTGCCGCTGGCCCGGCGGCCACACCGGACGCACCGGCCCGCCGACCGTCAGCGGACCGCTGAGCGTCACCGGACCGACCACTCTGACCGGCGTCGCGCGTCCCGCCGGAGCGCTGGACTTCCCCGGAACGCTGAGCCTCGCCGGGGCGCCGGCCCTCGCCGGGGCCTGCCTTCTCCCCCGGCCCCTGCGGGCTCCCAGGCGTCTGAGACCCACCGGTCCGTGCGTCCCCGCCGGACGGCTGGGAACCACCTTGCCGCGCGTCCTCGCCGGAAGACGGGGTCCCCGCGGACCGCGCAGCCTCGCCGGACCGCCGGGAATCACCGGACCTCGCGGTCTCGCCGGACGGCTGAGCCCCGGCGGACCTCCCCGCCTGCGCGGAGGGCTGGGACCCACCGGCCCCGGCACCCTCCGCGGACTGTCGCTCCGACCCGCCGGCCCGCGCGTCCTCACCGGACGGCCGGGAACCACCGGGCCTCACGGCCCCACCGGACCGCTGCCCCTCGCCGGACTGCTGCGGCACGGCAGCGCCACCGCGGCCACCGGTCCCGACGGTCCCACCGGTCCCGCCGGGCGGCTGCGTCGCGCCTGTGTCACGCGCCTCACCGGACCGCTGGGGCTCCGCCGCCCGCCCGGAGGCGTCGGTCTCACCGGAGGCGCCGGACCGGCGGCCCTCGCCGGGCCGGGTGGGGGCCGTCGGCGCGGCCTGCCCGGTCGTGCGGGGAGCCGGGACGGCGCGGCTCGCCTGGGCCGCGCGGCGTACCTGGTCGAGGCGGCCGGTGCGGGCGGCCGGTACCGACGGGTTGCGGGGCGACCCGCCTTCCGGCGTCGCCCCGGCCGAGCCTGCCGCCCCCTCGGCCGGATCTGCGTTCGCGTCGGTGGAGCCCGTCGGCTCCCCGGGCCCTTCAGCCGGCAGCGGTTCCTCCGGTGCCCCGCCCTTGCCCTGCTGCTGCGGCTGCGGCTCGTCGCTCATCTCGTGCACGGACTCCTGTTTCGCGTCGTACGTTTCCCGTACGCCTCGTACGCCTTCTGCGCCCCCTGTTTGAAGACTCTCGCACCTGGCGTTCCGTTCCCGGATCGCGGCACGCATCCGGGACGAAAATGCGTGGCCGGTCGCCGTGCCTCCGGACTAGGCTCCTGCGCTTCGGTGTCGAGATGTCCAGGGAGGTCGACTGACGTGGGCGCGGGACGGTTGTACGTGGCCGTCGCGGCGGGGGGATTCAGACGGTACGCGACGTATCGGGCCGCCACTGCGGCAGGGGTCTTCACCAATACGGTCTTCGGGCTGATCCTCGTCTACACCTACCTGGCGCTGTGGGACGCGAAACCGCACCTCGGAGGCTACGACCAGGCGCAGGCGGTGACGTTCGTGTGGCTGGGACAGGCGCTGTACGCGACGTTGGCGATCCAGGGCGGCGGCTTCGAGACGGAGTTCATGGAACGCATCCGTACGGGTGAGGTCGCGATCGATCTGTACCGGCCGGCGGACCTGCAAGTGTGGTGGCTGGCGAACGACTTGGGCCGGGCGGTGTTCCAGCTGCTCGGCCGTGGTGTGATCCCGTTCACCTTCGGGGCGCTGGTCTTCCCGACGGCGCTGCCGCACGACGTGGGGACGTGGCTGGCGTTCCTGGTGGCCGTGGCGCTGGCGATGCTGGTCAGCTTCGGGATCCGTTATCTGGTGGCGCTGACCGGGTTCTGGCTGCTGGACGGCACGGGGGCGCTCCAGGCGCTGATGATCACGGGCATCTTCTGTTCGGGGATGACGCTGCCGCTCAACGCGTTCCCGGGGACGCTCGGTGAGGTGGTACGGGTGCTGCCGTGGGCGGCGCAGGTGCAGGTGCCCGCGGATGTGCTGATGGGGCAGGCGGACCCGCTGCCCGCCTTCGCGTTCCAGGCGGTGTGGGCGGTGGTGCTGCTGGCGGCGGGGCGGCTGTTGCAGTCGGCGGCGGCCCGGCGGGTGGTGGTCCAGGGTGGGTGAGCGTGGTGCCGTGGCGGAGGGGCTGCGCGCGTACTGGCTGATCGCCGGGATGTGGATGCGGTCGACGCTGACCTACCGGGCGTCGTTCGCGCTGGCCGTGTGCGGCGGGGTGCTGGTGACCGGGCTCGACTTCGTGTCGATCCTGCTGATGTTCTCGCGGGTCGACGTCCTCGGCGGCTACTCGCTGGCCGAGGTGGCGTTCCTGTACGGGTTGTCGGCGACGTCGTTCGGGATCGCGGACCTGGCGATCGGTTCGGCGGGCCGGCTGGGCACGCGGGTGCGGGACGGCACGCTCGACACCTTGCTGGTGCGGCCCGCGCCGGTGCTGGCACAGGTGGCCGCCGACCGGTTCGCGCTGCGCCGGGTCGCCCGGATCACGCAGGGGGCGCTGGTGCTGGGTTACGCGCTGGTCGCGTCGGACATCGCCTGGACGCCGGTGAAGGTGCTGATGGTGCCGGGGATGCTGGTGTGCGGCGGGTTGATCTTCTCCGCGGTGTTCGTGGTGGGGGCGGCGTTCCAGTTCGTGGCTCAGGACGCCTCCGAGGTGCAGAACGCGTTCACGTACGGCGGTCAGACGCTGTTGCAGTACCCGCCGACCGTGTTCGGCAAGGAGCTGGTGCGGGGGGTGACCTTCATGCTGCCGCTGGCCTTCGTCAACTGGGTGCCGGCCGCCTATGTGCTGGGGCGGCCGTATCCGCTGGGCGGGGTGCCCGAGTGGGCGGCGTTCGCGCCTCCGCTGGTGGCGGTGGCGTGCTGCGCGGCGGCGGGTCTCGCGTGGCGGACGGGCCTTCGGTCGTATCGGAGTACAGGGAGTTAGCGGTGGACGCGTTCATCGAGGTGGACCGGGTCGAGAAGGTCTTCGACGTGCGCAAGAGGACCGGGTTCATGAAGCGGGAGCGGCGGCGGGTGCGGGCGGTGGACTCGATCTCGTTCACCGTGGCGCGCGGCGAGATGGTCGGCTACATCGGCCCGAACGGTGCCGGGAAGTCGACGACGATCAAGATGCTGACGGGCATCCTGACGCCGAGCGCGGGACGGCTGCGGGTGGCGGGGATCGATCCGTCGCGGGAGCGGACGCGGCTGGCGCACCGGATAGGGGTGGTGTTCGGGCAGCGGACGACGCTGTGGTGGGACCTGCCGCTGATCGACTCCTACCGGCTGGCGCACCGCATGTACCGGATCCCGGACGCCCGTTACCGGGAGAACCTCGACCGGTGTGTGGAACTGCTGGAGCTGGGCGCCCTGTTGGACGTGCCGGTGCGGCAGTTGTCGCTGGGGCAGCGGATGCGCGGGGACATCGCGGCGGCGCTGCTGCACGACCCGGAGGTGCTGTACCTGGACGAGCCGACGATCGGTCTGGACGTCGTGTCGAAGGCCAAGGTGCGGGGCTTCCTGAAGGAGCTGAACGCGGGTCTGGGGACGACGGTGCTGCTGACGACGCACGACCTCCAGGACATCGAGCAGTTGTGCTCGCGGGTGATGGTGATCGACCACGGGCGGCTGGTGTACGACGGCGCGCTCGCGGGGCTGCACGAGGCCGGGGAGGGTGAGCGGACGCTGGTGGTGGACCTGGAGCGGGAGCTGCCGCCGGTCGAGGCGCCGTCGTGCCGGGTGGTGCGGGTGGAGGGGCCGCGGCAGTGGCTGGCGTTCCCGGCGGGGCAGTCGGCTGCGCCGTTGGTGGCGTACCTGGCGGCCGAGTATCCGCTGGTGGACCTGTCGGTGCGGGAACCGGACATCGAGGCCGTCATCGCGAAGATGTACGCCGAGAAGGCGGTCTCGTAGGCTTCTGCCATGACCGACGACGCAGTCCCGGATCTTCGCGCATCAGATGCCGATCGTGAGCGGGTCAGCGAGGTCCTACGGGACGCCCTCGCCGACGGACGCCTGGACATGGAAGAGTTCGAGGAGCGTCTGGAGGCGACGTACAAGGCGCGTACGTACGCCGAGCTGACGCCGATCACGCGTGATCTCCCGGCGAGCGGGACGGCGGCGCCGCGGCCGGTGTCGTTCACCAAGGAGCCGGTCGCGGACGGGAGTTGGGCGGGCCGGATCGTCGGTGGTGAGGGGTCGTCGACGAGCGGGGTCGCGGTCCTGTCGGGGTTCCAGCGCAAGGGCCGCTGGACGGTGCCCAGGCGGTTCAGCTGTTTCGCGTTCTGGGGTGGCGGCGAGATCGACCTGCGGGAGGCGGACTTCGCGGACCGCGAGGTCGAGATCAACTGCGTCGCGATCATGGGCGGCGTTCAGGTGATCGTGCCCCCGGGGGTCGAGGTCGTCGTGCGCGGCGTCGGGATCATGGGCGGCTTCGACCACCCGGACGGTGACGGTCGGCCCGAGCCGGGTGCGCCGCGGGTGGTCATCAGCGGGTTCGCCTTCTGGGGCGGGGTCGGTGTGGAGCGCAAGGTCACCCGGGCCGAGCGGCAGCGGCTGAAGGAGACGCGCCGTCAGGAGCGCCTGGAGCGCAAGGAGTCGCGGCACGAGCTGCACCGGGCGCGGCACGAGGAGCGGACGCTGGACCGGGAGCTCGACCGGGAACTGGACCGCGAACTGGACCGGGAGCGACGCCGGCAGGGAGAGCGCTGAGCGCTCCCCCTCGCTGCGTCTGTCCGGCCCTAGGAGGTGCAGACCTTCGTGAGTTCGCCCGCCGCGTCGGTGACGGGGCTGACGTCGGGGGTGTGGTCGCCGTTCTTGATGGCCGTGCGGACGTTCTGCACGGCCTGGTCGAGGTGGTCGACGGCCTTGTTGACGTCGGCGTCGTCGGTCTTGTCGCCGATCTTGCGCAGGTTCTTCTCTATGGAGTCGAGGGAGGCGTCGGCCTGGGTGGGGTCGTTCGCCGCGTTCTCCACGGCCTGCTGGAGGTCGGTGACGCCGTCGGCGATGGAGTCGGCGGTCTGCACGCAGTCCAGGGCCTTGTTCACGGCGTCGCAGCCGGTGGTGAGGCCCATGGTGAGCGCTGCGGTCGCCATGACGGCGGCGACGGCGGTGAGTCGGCCTCGGCGTCGGCTGACGGCCATGGTGGTGTTCCCTCCCCTTGTACGGCTGGCCGGGCGCACGGCGGTGGCCGTGCGCCCGTATCCATAGGGACGCCGGGGAGGGTGCGGGGGTTGCCCTCGCGCACCCGCGGATTTGAGGCGGGCTTTACTCTTCGCGGGTCGCGGCCAGGGCGGCCCGCTGGATCACGGCCAGTTCGGTGCAGCCGCTGACGGCGAGGTCGAGCAGGGCGTTGAGTTCGTCGCGGGCGAAGGGCTCGGCCTCGGCGGTGCCCTGGACCTCGACGAAGCGGCCGTCGCCGGTGCAGACGACGTTCATGTCGGTCTCGGCGCGCACGTCCTCCTCGTAGCAGAGGTCGAGGAGGGGCACCCCGCCGACGATGCCGACGGAGACGGCGCTGACGGTGCCGGTCAGCGGCTGGCGGCCGGCCTTGATCAGCTTCTTGCCCTGGGCCCAGGCGATGGCGTCGGCGAGGGCGACGTAGGCGCCGGTGATGGCGGCGGTGCGGGTGCCGCCGTCGGCCTGGAGGACGTCGCAGTCGAGGACGATGGTGTTCTCGCCGAGCGCCTTGTAGTCGATGACGGCGCGCAGGGAGCGGCCGATGAGGCGGGAGATCTCGTGGGTGCGGCCGCCGATCCTGCCCTTGACGGACTCGCGGTCGCCGCGGGTGTTGGTGGCGCGGGGCAGCATGGCGTACTCCGCGGTGACCCAGCCCTCGCCGCTGCCCTTGCGCCAGCGCGGGACGCCTTCGGTGACCGAGGCGGTGCAGAAGACCTTGGTGTCGCCGAAGGAGACGAGGACGGAGCCCTCGGCGTGCTTGCTCCAGCCGCGTTCGATGGTGACGGGGCGGAGCTGTTCGGGGGTGCGGCCGTCGATTCGAGACATGGCCACGAGCCTATCGGGCGTGACGTGAGGGGCTCCCCCCGCGGCGGGAGGAGCCCCTTACAGGTGAGCCCGGGGGCTCACATCATGTCTTCGATCTCCGCGGCGATGGGGTCGGCGTCGGTGCCGATGACGACCTGGATGGCGGTGCCCATCTTGACGACGCCGTGGGCGCCGGCGGCCTTCAGGGCGGCTTCGTCGACCAGCGAGGGGTCGGACACCTCGGTGCGCAGCCGGGTGATGCAGCCCTCGATCTCCTCGATGTTCTCGATACCGCCGAGACCCGCGACGATCTTCTCAGCCTTGCTGGCCATGTTCTTTCTCCCTGATCCGAACCGCTTTGTCGCAGTAACCCACAGTTGGCCCATCTTCGCGAGCGGTCATGCCGTGCGTGCCCAATGATGGCGATCACGACAGCGGAACCGTCCGGCAACTGGTCTACACCACAGCGGGGACGGTCGCCAAACCATGCCCGAGTCGAGCGCCGGGGAGGACGCCATGAGCGCCGAGAGCGCAGGCAGCGCGGGCAGTACGGCCGGTGCGGCGCGGGAGCGGTGGAACCGGCTGTTCCAGGGGCTGCAGAAGATGGGCCGCAGTCTTCAGTTGCCGATCGCGGTGCTGCCGGCCGCGGGCATCCTCAACCGGCTGGGGCAGCCGGACGTCTTCGGCGACCAGGGCCTGGGCTGGAACGCCGTGTCGAAGGTGATGAAGGGCGCGGGCGGCGCGCTGCTCGACGGCTCCCTCGGTCTGCCGCTGCTGTTCTGCGTGGGCGTCGCCATCGGCATGGCGAAGAAGTCGGACGGCTCGACCGCGCTCGCGGCGGTGGCCGGCTTCCTCGTCTACTACGGCGTGCTGCACGAGTTCCCGCAAGGGTGCCCGGGCGGCTCGAAGGAGCTGCCGGGCATCGGCTGCCAGGTGAGCGTCGGTGCCGGGGCCGGCGCGGTGACGCCGTACACCTTCCAGAATCCCGGGGTCTTCGGCGGCATCGTGCTGGGCCTGCTGGCCGCGTTCTTCTGGGCCCGCTACCACCGCACGCGGCTGGTGGACTGGCTGGGCTTCTTCAACGGGCGGCGGCTGGTGCCGATCATCATGGCGTTCGCCGCCATCGTCTTCGCGGCGCTGTGCCTGTGGGTGTGGCCGCCGGTCGGGGCCGGGCTGGAGAGCTTCAGCGGGTGGCTGCGGGACGCGGGGTCGTGGGGCGCGGGTGTGTTCGGCGTCGCGAACCGGGCGCTGCTGGTGGTGGGTCTGCACCAGTTCCTGAACGTGCCGATCTGGTTCCAGTTCGGGACCTACACGCCGCCGGGCGGGTCGCCGGTGCACGGCGACATCAACATGTTCCTGGCGGGCGACCCGAACGCGGGCCAGTTCACCTCGGGTTTCTTCCCGATCATGATGTTCGCGCTGCCCGCCGCCGCGCTGGCCATGACGCACTGCGCCCGGCCGGCCCGCCGCAAGGAGGTCGGCGGGCTGATGCTGTCGGTGGCGCTGACGTCGTTCGTCACCGGCATCACCGAGCCGCTGGAGTACTCGTTCCTGTTCATCGCCCCGCTGCTGTACGTGGTGCACGCGCTGCTGACCGGGGTGTCGATGGCGGTGACGTGGGGGCTCGGGGTGCACGACGGGTTCAGCTTCTCGGCGGGCCTGATCGACTACGTCATCAACTGGAACCTGGCGACGAAGCCGTGGGCGATCATCCCCATCGGGCTGTGCTTCGCCGTCGTCTACTACGTCGTCTTCCGCTTCGCGATCACGACGTTCGATCTGCGCACCCCGGGCCGCGAGCCCGAGGAGGACGTCGAGGACGTCACCAAGGTCTGAGCCCCGGCCATGGGGTCCCCGCGCACCCCCTCCGACCCGGCACTTTGCGTAGTGCCGCAGTAGCGGATTCAACGGTTCCTTACATGCCCCCCATCGTGCTACAACAGGTCTACACCACTGAGTGGTGTAGACCACCACCCGATGGAGGAACCATGAGCACCGCCACCGAGACGGCGGCCCCCGCAAAGAAGCGGGGATCCGGTCTGCTTCAGGGCCTGCAGAAAGTCGGCCGCAGCCTCCAGCTCCCGATCGCCGTGCTGCCGGCGGCGGGCATCCTGCTGCGACTCGGCCAGGACGACGTGTTCGGCAAGGACGGCCTCGGCTGGAACAAGGTCGCCGCCGTGTTCGCCACCGCCGGTGACGCCGTCTTCAGCAATCTTCCGCTGCTGTTCTGCGTGGGCATCGCCATTGGCTTCGCGAAGAAGGCCGATGGCTCCACGGCGCTGGCGGCGCTGGTCGGTTTCCTCGTCTACAAGAACGTGCTGACCGCGTTCCCGATCACCGAGGCGAAGATAACCAAGGGCGCGGACATCGCCGCGACCTACAACGACCCCAAGGTGCTCGGTGGCATCGTCATGGGTCTGATCTCCGCCGTGGTCTGGCAGCGCTACCACCGCACCAAGCTGCCCGACTGGCTGGGCTTCTTCAACGGCCGCCGCCTGGTCCCGATCCTGATGGCCTTCATCGGCACCGGCATGGGTGTGGTCTTCGGTCTGATCTGGGAGCCCATCGGCAAGGTCATCACCGACTTCGGCGTGTGGATGACGGGCCTCGGTGCCGTCGGTGCCGGCATCTTCGGCGCCATCAACCGCGGACTGCTCCCGGTGGGCATGCACCAGTTCGTCAACACGGTGGCCTGGCAGGAGATCGGCAGCTACAAGGACTCCGCCGGCACCGTCTGGCACGGTGACCTGCCGCGCTTCTTCCACGGTGACCCGACCGCCGGCCAGTTCATGACGGGCTTCTTCCCGATCATGATGTTCGCTCTCCCGGCCGCGGCGCTGGCGATCACCCACTGCGCCCGCCCGGAGCGCCGCAAGGCCGTCGGCGGCATGATGCTCTCGCTCGCGCTGACCTCGTTCGTCACCGGCATCACCGAGCCGATCGAGTTCTCGTTCATGTTCATCGCCCCGCTGCTGTACGCGATCCACGCGGTCCTCACCGCGCTGTCGATGGCCGTCACCTGGGCGCTGGGCGTCCACCACGGCTTCAGCTTCTCGGCCGGTGCGATCGACTACTTCCTCAACTGGGGCCTGGCGACCAAGCCCTGGATGATCATCCCCATCGGTCTGGTGTTCGCCGCGATCTACTACACCGTCTTCCGGTTCGCGATCATCAAGTTCAACATCCCCACCCCGGGACGTGAGCCCGAGGAGGAGGTCGAGGACCTCACGAAGGCGTGAGTCCTGACGGCACGGCACGACGAGGCCCCCGGAGCTGCGGCTCCGGGGGCCTCCGTCCGTGCGCTGCGTGCGACGGCGTCAGATCTCGTACGTACGGCGCGGAGCGGCCAGGTCGACCGGGCCGGTGAAGACCTCGCGTGCGTCCGCCAGGTTGACGGTCGGGTCGGTCCACGGGGGGATGTGGGTCAGGACCAGGTGGCGGGCGCCCGCGCGGGCCGCCGACTCGCCTGCCTCGCGGCCGTTGAGGTGCAGGTCGGGGATGTTTTCCTTGCCGTACGTGAAGGCCGCCTCGCACAGGAACAGGTCCGTGTCGCGGGCCAGCTCGTCCAGCGCCTCGCTGACCCCCGTGTCGCCGGAGTACGTCAGCGACTTCCCGCCGTGCTCGATGCGGATCGCGTAGGCCTCCACGGGGTGGCGGACCCGCTCGGTGTGCACCGTGAACGGGCCGATCTCGAACGTGGACGGCTTGACCGTGTGGAAGTCGAAGACCTCGCTCATGGAGGAGGCGGAGGGGGTGTCCGCGTACGCCGTGGTCAGCCGGTGCTCGGTGCCCTCGGGGCCGTAGACCGGGAGGGGATCGCAGCGGCCGCCCTCGTGGCGGTAGTAGCGCGCGACGAAGTACCCGAGCATGTCGATGCAGTGGTCGGCGTGCAGATGACTCAGGAAGATCGCGTCGAGGTCGTAGAGACCGCAGTGGCGCTGCAGCTCGCCGAGGGCGCCGTTGCCCATGTCGAGGAGCAGCCGGAAGCCGTCGGCCTCGACGAGGTAGCTCGAGCAGGCCGAATCCGCGGACGGGAACGACCCTGAGCAGCCGACGACGGTGAGCTTCATGAAGCAGAAACCTCCGTTGGCGGGAACCGATGGGCGGGAAAAAGGCAGGGAGCAGGCAGGGGGTTGTGCGGTTTGTCGAGCGTAAGGCGCGAAAGGGCGGGTCGCTCCTCTGCCAGGGGCCGTTGTGGGCGAACTCACCTGTGCTGTCACCGGTTCGGCTGGACCGTAGGCGCATGAAGCTTGCAGAGGGCGCGCGCTGCCGGGCGCGCGCCGGTAACGTCGTCCCTATGGACACGTCCTGGTGGCTGGCGCTCGCGGCGGTGGTACTGCTCGCGCTGGTGGCCACGCTCGTCGACGGCTGGGGCCGCGGCCGCAGGCCCGGCCGGCGGCGGCCGCCCGGCCGCCGTCCCTCCGGCCGTCCCGCGGGCCGGGCCGGGGCCCGGACCGCCCGTCCGAACCCCGGTGACATCTGGTGGGCGCAGGTCCCCTACGAGGACCGCCCGGAGGCCAAGGACCGGCCCTGTCTGGTGCTGGCCGTGCGCGGCAACCGGGCCACCGTCGCGAAGATCACCAGCAAGTACCACGACGAGCGCGCGGGCGTGATCCCGCTGCCGCCGGGCGCGGTGGGCGACGCCCACGGCCGGCCGAGCTTCCTGCAGACCGACGAGTTGCGCGAGGTGGCGGTCGCCGACTTCCGCCGCCGGGTGGGCGTGGTCGACCCGGTCCTGTGGGACCAGGTGCGGCACCTCGCCGGCTAGCCGCCGGCGCCTTCACCGTTGAGTTCACCGTCTACTTCACCCGCACGGTGACCGTCCACTCCTGGATGCCCTTGCAGGAGACCTGGCCGGGGGCCGTGGGTTCGGCGCACAGCGGCCGGGAGGACGTCAGCTTCGCGGTGCCGGCGGCCACCGCCTGGTAGGCGGCCGTGGCGTCACCCGGCTGGATGACGAAGCCGGAGTTGATCGCGCGCAGGGCGCTGCCGCTGGTCCGCACCGGCTGCCAGGGCCGGGCCCTGGTGCCGTCCAGGGTGAGCCGCAGCTCGCCGCCCTTGGTCACGCAGACGGTGCGGCCGTTGTCGCCGGCGGTGAGTTCCACGTGCGGGGCGCACGCTCCGCCGGTGGACGGCGCGGATGCCGACGGGGACACCTTGCCGCTGTCTCCGCCTCCTTTGTCCCCGCCGCTCTGGGAGCCGCAGGCCGCGAGGAGCACTGCTGCCGCCGCGATGGCGACGGGCGTCGTGCGACGCATGGGTACCGCCTTTCTGCCGTGGCGGGCCGACCGGCCCCTGACGCAGATGTGACGTACCACGGGCGCTCGCGGATCCCACCCGGCCGCGGACCGGACGGACGCACTCCGCACCGGCGGCCCCGTCAGCCCCTCCAGCCGGTTCCTGCGAACGCGGCGGTCCCGCACGCGGGGCGGTGCCTTCGCGTGCGGGACCTGGGGCGTACGGATCAGCTGGTCGTCAGGGCGGTGTCGTCCACGACGAAGCTGGTCTGGAGGGAGGAGTCCTCCACCCCGCTGAACTTCAGGGTGACCGTCTGACCCGCGAACGAGGACAGGTCGAAGGTCTTCTGCGCGTACCCGGAGGCGGCGTTGACGTTCGAGTACGTCGCCAGGGTGGTCGAGCCGGCGGAGACGGTCAGCTTGTCGTACGCGGTGCTGCCGGTCTCCGCGGTGTCGATGTGCAGGTAGAAGGTGAGCGTGGCCTTGCAGCCGGACGGGACGGTCACCGACTGGGACAGCGTGTCGGTGTGCGAGGAGCCGTAGCCGTCGAGCCAGGCCTTGTAGGAGCCGCCGTGGGCCGCCTCACCGGTGTCGGTGGTGATGACGCCGCTGCTGGAGGTCCAGCCGGTGCTGCCCGACTCGAAGCCGGGGTTGGCCAGCAGCTGCGCCGAGGTGCAGGTGCCGCCGGAGGTGCCGACCGTCCAGGTGAAGGAGGTGGAACCGGAGGCGCCGGTGGAGTCGGTCGCGGTGACCGTGACCTGGTAGGTGCCCGCGGTGGACGCGGTGCCGCTGATCAGGCCGGAGGTGCTGTTGACGGACAGGCCGGTGGGCAGGCCGGAGGCGCTGTAGGTCAGGGCGGCGCCCGCGCTGTCGCTGGCCTTGATCTGCAGGCTGACCGAGCCGCCGGTGGTGGTGGACTGGCTGCCGGGGTTGGTGACCGTCACCGTGTTGCCGGTGCTGGTGGTGCCGGTGAACGCGGTGGTGCCGTTGGGGGTGCCCCAGCCGGTCGGGCCGTCGTAGCCGGTGCGCGCGGTGCAGAAGTACGAGGTGGTGCAGGAGCCGTTGCTGCCGCTGGTCACGTCGTACAGGTTGCCGGTCTGCGCGTACGGGTACTTCGCCGGGTAGTCGCCGGAGGCCGGGGTGCCCGCGAGGGCGTAGACGCCGGCGATGATCGGCGCGGAGGCGCTGGTGCCGCCGTAGACCGCCCAGCCGGAGCCGCCGTAGGTGTCGTAGACCGCCACACCGGTGGCCGGGTCGGCGACGGCGGAGACGTCGGCCTCCATGCGCTTGGAGCAGCCGGTGTCGGTCTGCCAGCTCGGCTTCGGGTCGTACGCCGAGCAGCCGGAGCCGGTGCCCTCGGTGGAGCTGGTGTGCCACACCGACTCGCTCCAGCCGCGGGAGTTGGAGGCGGTGGTGAGCGCGGTGCCGCCGACGGCGGTCACGTACTGGGAGGTCGCCGGGTACTCGGCGCCGTAGGCGGAGTCACCGGAGGAGACGGTGATGGCGACGCCCGGGTGCTTGAAGTACTGGGTGTCCTCGCTGGTCTGGGTGGAGGACTCGTCGCCGCCCCAGCTGTTGGAGACGAACTTGGCGCCGAGGGAGACGGCCTCGTTCTCGGCGATGCCGAGGTCGGTGTCGTTCGCGGAGTTCGCCTCGACCAGGGTGATGTTGCAGTTCGGGCAGACCGCGCTGACCATGTCGAGGTCGAGGGCCTCCTCGCCCGCCCAGCCGGTGTCGTTGGTGGGCAGCGAGGTGGTCGAGCCGGTCTGGCTGACCTGCTTGAAGCAGCCGTTGGCCTTGGTGCAGGCGGACAGGCCGTAGGTGGAGCGGTAAGTGGCCAGGTCCGACTCGGCGTTGGGGTCGTTGTAGGCGTCGACCACGGCCACCGTCAGGCCGCTGCCCCCGCTGGTGGGCAGGTTGTAGGCGCTGTGCAGGTTGGCCGGGGAGAGGCCGGAGGGCGCGGCGGCGGCGAGGGCCGCGGCGAGCCGCTGCTTGATGTCGGTGCGGCGCTGCGCGAAGCAGGACGCGTGCCCCGGTGCGGCGGTGGCGCAGAGGTGGGTCGTGGGGACCTTCTGGCCGGCCTTGCCGGTGGAGTGGAAGATCTGCCGCCGCGGGTCGGTCAGGGCCTTGGCGTTCTGGGTGGCCTTGCCGGTGTGGGGGTGTGCCGCCGTGGTCTGGGCGCCTGCCGTGGGGGCGGCGACGAGTCCGGCGACGGTGAGGGCGAGGGCGGGCAGGGCGATGGAGACGAGTCTTCGCAGACTCCGTCTCCGCCCGCTGGGGCGGGACTCACGCATGGGGTACTGCCTCCATGGGGAAGTGGGGTTTCTCGCAGGGGTCGGGCAGGCCCGTGACGCGCGTAGCGGCGGCGAAACCGCGAGTCATGAGCATGACATTCACAGACGCCCCGCCTGTCGCGCTGAGCGTGACATGACAGGGTGCGCGAGGAACGTAGTCCCGCCCCCGGGGCCACCGGCAGTACCGGAGGGAATTCTTTGCCCCTCCATAGGATGAGGTTGGCCCCCTCATAGGAGGGGGCTGGCACGGGCTTGATGCGGGCCGCTCCCGGTGCCGGGAACGGCCTCGGGCCAGGGCCTCAGGTCCGGAGCCGGCCGTCCCTCAGGCCAGGAGTCGGCCGACCCTCAGGCCCAGAGCTGGCCGTGGAGCGTCTCGATGGCCTCCTCGGTGGTGGCGGCCGTGTAGACGCCGGTGGAGAGGTATTTCCAGCCCCCGTCGGCGACGACGAAGACGATGTCGGCGGACTCCCCCGCCTTCACGGCCTTGCGCCCGACGCCGATCGCCGCGTGCAGGGCGGCGCCGGTGGAGACGCCCGCGAAGATGCCCTCCTGCTGGAGGAGTTCCCGGGTGCGGGTGACCGCGTCGGCGGAGCCGACCGAGAAGCGGGTGGTGAGGACGGAGGCGTCGTACAGCTCGGGCACGAACCCCTCGTCGAGGTTGCGCAGGCCGTAGACCAGGTCGTCGTAGCGCGGTTCGGCGGCGACGATCTTCACGTCCGGCTTGTGCTCGCGCAGGTAGCGGCCGACGCCCATGAGGGTGCCGGTGGTGCCGAGGCCCGCGACGAAGTGAGTGACGGACGGGAGGTCGGCGAGGATCTCCGGACCGGTCGTCGCGTAGTGCGCGCCCGCGTTGTCCGGGTTGCCGTACTGGTAGAGCATCACCCAGTCGGGGTGCTCGGCGGACAGCTCCTTGGCGACGCGCACGGCGGTGTTGGAACCGCCCGCGGCCGGGGAGGAGATGATCTCGGCGCCCCACATGCCGAGCAGGTCCCGGCGCTCCTGAGAGGTGTTCTCGGGCATCACGCACACCATGCGGTAGCCCTTGAGCTTGGCGGCCATCGCCAGGGAGATGCCGGTGTTGCCCGAGGTGGGTTCGAGGATCGTGCACCCCGGGGTCAGGCGGCCGTCCTTCTCCGCCTGCTCGATCATGTGCAGGGCCGGGCGGTCCTTGACCGAGCCGGTCGGGTTGCGGTCCTCCAGCTTGGCCCAGATCCGGACGTCGGCGGACGGCGACAGCCGCGGCAGGCGCACCAGAGGGGTGTTGCCCACCGCGGCCAGCGGGGAGTCGTAGCGCATCGCTGCTCAGCGGCCGATCAGGCCATGCCGCCGGCCACGGCCGGCAGGATCGTCACGGTGTCGCCGTCGGACAGCTTGGTGTCGATGCCGTCGACGAAGCGGACGTCCTCGTCGTTCAGGTACACGTTGACGAAGCGGCGCAGCTGGCCGTTGTCCACGATGCGGGCCTGGATGCCGGTGTGGCGGGTCTCGAGGTCGGCGAACAGGTCGGCGAGGGTCTCCCCGGTGCCTTCGACCGCCTTCTGGCCGCCGGTGTAGGTGCGGAGAATGGTGGGGATGCGGACCTCGATGGCCATGGTTGCGGGCTCCTGTCGGGAAGGTTTCGGCGATTCGGTGTGCGCGCGCCCGGGGGTCTCGCCGGACCTCGGGCACCGGGAGAGCGCCGCGGCAGCGGCCGTACGGCGGTGGGGGAACGTCAACAGATGGCGCTGTTCAGCCTGCACAGGTCGACGTGCAGCCGCGCCACGAGCAGGATGCCCGGCGTCTTCTCGCTCACGTCGTTCAGAACCATGGGCTCATCGTATCGATTCCCGGTCCGGCTTCTGGAATGTGATCCCACATACCGGACCGATCGCAGCCAAGGGCTGAGATCAGTACGCCTCCACGACCTTGACCTCCTCCTCGGTGACCTCGCCGTCGAGGATCCGGAAGGAGCGGAACTGGAAGTCGCCGAGCCCGTCGGTGTCCGCGGTGGAAACGAGCACGTAGTGGGCGCCGGGCTCGTTGGCGTAGGAGATGTCCGTGCGGGAGGGGTAGGCCTCGGTGGCCGTATGGGAGTGGTAGATCACCACCGGCTCCTCGTCGCGGTCGTCCAGTTCCCGGTAGAGCTTGAGCAGATCGCCCGAGTCGAACTCGTAGAAGGTGGGCGACATGGCCGCGTTCAGCATGGGGACGAAGCGCTCGGGGCGGTCCGAGCCGGCCGGGCCCGCGACGACGCCGCACGCCTCGTCGGGGTGGTCCTCGCGGGCGTGGGCGACGATTCTGTCGACGAGTTCCTGGGTGATGGTCAGCATGGTGGCCAGGATAAGCGTGTGGGCCGTCCCGTACCGAGGTGTGGTACGGGACGGCCCACATGCCGGACGTCCTGAGCGGCGGCCTCCGTGGGTGCCACGAGTACCCGCGGCGGCCGGACGTCCTGGGATGGTCTGTGCCGGTGGTCAGCCCACCTTCTCCAGCTCCGGCTCGCGGCGCTCGGTGACCTGCGGGTTGCGGGCCTTCAGGACCGCCCAGCCGACGGCCAGGGCGGCGGCCCAGCCGGCCATCACGTAGAGGCAGATGCGGGACTCGGCGTCGATCGCGATCAGGCCGGTGACGAAGAGCAGGAACACGATGGCGATCCAGCTGCACACCGCGCCGCCCGGCGCCGGGAAGGAGGAGGCCGGCAGCCGGCCCGCGACGACCGCGCGGCGGTAGAGGACGTGGCTGACCAGGATCATGAGCCAGGTCCAGATGCCGGCCGCGGTGGCGACGGAGGTGACGTAGCCGAACGCCTTCTCCGGCACGACGTAGTTGAGGACCACGCCGATCGCCATGAAGGCGACGGAGACGGTGATGCCGAGCGCGGGGGTCTTCGAGGCGGACAGCCGGCTGAAGACGCGCGGCGCCTCGCCGTTGTCGGCCAGGGTGCGCAGCATGCGGCCCGTGGAGTACATGCCGGAGTTGCAGGACGACAGGGCCGCGGTCAGCACCACGAAGTTGACGATGCCCGCGCCGGCCGGGATGCCGATCACCGCGAACGCCTTCACGAAGGGGCTGACGCCCGCCGCGAACTCGGTCCACTTCACCACGCACAGGATGACGGTGAGGGCACCGACGTAGAAGAGCGCGATGCGCCAGGGCAGGGTGTTGATCGCCTTCGGGAGGGTCTTCTCCGGGTCCTCGGACTCGCCGGCGGTGACGCCGACCAGCTCGACCGCGAGGTAGGCGAACATGACGCCCTGCAGGGTCATCAGGGACGAGCCGACGCCCTTGGGGAAGAAGCCGTCGAACTGCCAGAGGTTGGCCACGTGGGCCGTGTCGCCGGCGGCGCTGAAGCCGAAGGTGAGCACGCCGAGGCCGATCACGATCATGCCGATCAGCGCGGTGACCTTGACCATGGAGAACCAGAACTCGATCTCACCGAAGAGCTTCACCGAGATCAGGTTGGCCACGAACAGGACGACCAGGAAGACCAGCGCGGTCACCCACTGGGGGACGGCCGGGAACCAGTAGTGCACGTAGATGGCGGCGGCCGTCAGCTCGGCCATGCCGGTGACCACCCACATGAGCCAGTACGTCCAGCCGGTGAAGTAGCCGAAGAACGGGCCGAGGAACTCCCGGGAGTACTCCGCGAAGGAGCCCGAGACCGGGCGGTAGAGCAGCAGCTCACCGAGCGCCCGCATGATGAAGAAGATGATCACGCCCGCGAGGGCGTACATCAGGATGAGGCTGGGTCCGGCCTTGGCGATGTTCGCCCCGGCCCCCAGGAACAGACCGACGCCGACGGCGCCGCCGATCGCGATCATCTGGACCTGACGGCTGCCGAGCCCGCGCTCGTACCCCTCCTCAGGGGCAGTGGTGACCTTCTTCTCGGAGGTCATGTGTGGTGCGCCTTTCTCCATGCCGACCCGGGCCTTTCGTCGGCCTCGGATCGGGTTTCGATCCCCCCGGATTGATGGAGCTGGGCGGGTTTCGCGAGCCCGCCCGTGCCTGGCCGGCGGTCGCCGGCTCGGTGGCGCACCCGGCCGAACATGGGTGGTGTTCGCCGGGCGGTCGTGAAGATTTATCACGGCCGCAATACTGATCACAGAAGCACGATGTGGCGCACGCCACAGGAAGAACCGGACAAAGAGCGCTCGAATGCGGCAAAACAGGCCGCAACGGTGACGGGATCGTTATCCGGATTTGAGCGTCCTCTGAGCGGACGCGCAAAAGGGGTGATGTCCGTCGTGACTACGACATAAGGGTCGTGACGAGCGTCTCCTGGAGACCGCCGAGCCACAGGTACGCCAGCACCATCGGCTTGCGCGGGTCCTCGTCGGGGAGCCGGTAGAGCAGATCGGTGTCGTCCTCGTCGGTGATCTCCAGCCGGGCACCGATCGCCAGGCGCAGGTCGTTGAGGGCGCCGAGCCAGCACCGGGACTCCGCGGGGGCCAGCTTGAGGATCGCGCCGCCCTCGTCCACCGGCGCGAGCGCGTCCAGGGAGCGGATGACCACGAGGGCGTTCTCCCGTTTGGCGGCCCGCAGGTCGTTCTCGGTGTAGCGGCGGAACTCGGCGGAGTGCGCCCGCCGCTCCTCGGCCTCGGCCGCGGTGCCGGGCGCCTCGGGGTCGACGTAGGCGTCCGGGAAGAGCCGGCGCAGGACAGGGTCGGCGGGCGGCTCGCTCGGGCCCTCGGCGAACAGCTCGGCCAGCGGGTCCTCGGGGGCGTCGCCGCCCGGGCCGGGGCCGATCAGCTCCAGGAGCTGGACGGCCAGCGACCGGATGATGGAGATCTCGACGTCGTCGAGGGCGACGGCCGCGCCGCCACCGGGGATCGGTTCGAAGTGTCCGGGCATCTGACGGGTTCGCTACTTCCGGTCCTGCTGGAGGGTGGCCCACAGACCGTAGCCGTGCATCGCCTGCACGTCGCGTTCCATCTCCTCGCGACTGCCGCTGGAGACGACCGCCCGGCCCTTGTGGTGGACGTCGAGCATGAGCTTGGTGGCCTTGTCCTTCGTGTACCCGAAGTACGACTGGAAGACGTACGTCACGTAGCTCATGAGGTTGACCGGGTCGTTGTGGACGATCGTGACCCAGGGGACGTCGGGCTCAGGTACGGCGAAGACCTCCTCCGCCGACTCGGTGCGTTCGATCTCTACGGGCGCGGGTGACGTCACACAGCCATGCTGCCACGCGGCCGACAAATCGTCACACTGACGAAATGGGGGTAGCATGCTTGCCATGAACACAGCGGACCTTGGGCTGCCGGTGGACGTCCCGTCGACGGCGCTCTTCACGGACCAGTACGAGCTGACGATGCTGCAGGCCGCCCTCAGGAGCGGTACGGCCGAGCGGCGCAGCGTGTTCGAGGTCTTCACCCGGCGGCTGCCGGAGGGGCGCCGTTACGGCGTGGTGGCCGGCACCGGGCGCGTCCTGGACGCGGTGGAGAACTTCCGCTTCGACGAGCCCGTGCTGGCCTTCCTGCACCAGCGGGGCATCGTCGACGACGAGACCCGCGCGTGGCTCGCCGACTACCGCTTCACCGGTGACGTCTGGGGCTACCCGGAGGGCGAGGTGTACTTCCCCGGCTCCCCGATCATGCGGGTCGAGGGCTCCTTCGCCGAGTGCGTGCTGCTGGAGACCGTGATCCTCTCGATCCTCAACCACGACTCGGCGATCGCGGCCGCCGCCTCCCGCATGGCCTCGGCGGCGGGCGACCGCCCGCTGATCGAGATGGGCGCCCGCCGCACCCATGAGCTGGCCGCCGTGGCCGCCTCGCGGGCCGCCTACGTCGGCGGCTTCGCCACCACCTCCGACCTCGCGGCCGGCTTCCGGTACGGCATCCCCACCGTCGGCACCTCCGCGCACGCCTTCACCCTGCTGCACGACCGGGAGCGGGACGCCTTCCAGGCCCAGGTGGACTCCCTGGGCAGGGGGACCACACTGCTGGTGGACACCTACGACGTCGCCGAGGCGGTCCGTACGGCGGTGGAGGTGGCCGGACCCGAGCTGGGCGCGGTGCGCATCGACTCCGGGGACCTGCTGCTGGTGGCCCACCGGGTGCGCCAGCAGCTCGACGAGCTGGGTGCGACCGGCACGAAGATCGTCGTCACCTCCGACCTGGACGAGTACGCCATCGCCTCGCTCGCCGCCGCGCCCGTGGACGCCTACGGTGTCGGCACCCAGCTGGTGACCGGCTCCGGGCACCCGACCTGCTCGATGGTCTACAAGCTGGTCGCCCGCGCCGAGTCCGCCGACCCGGAGGCGCCGCTGGTGCCCGTCGCCAAGAAGTCCAGCGGGGGCAAGTCCTCGGTCGGCGGGCGCAAGTGGGCGGCCCGGCGGCTGGACGAGGACGGGGTGGCCGAGGCCGAGGTCGTCGGCACCGGGCCGGTGCCGGACGCACTGGCCGACCGGCAGCTGCTGGTGCCGCTGGTCAAGGGGGGCGCGGTGGTGGCGCGCGAGCCGCTCGACGCGCCCCGCGAGCGGCACATCGCCGCACGGGCCAATCTGCCGCTGTCGGCGACCCAGCTCTCCCGCGGCGAACCCGTCCTGCCGACGGAGTACGTCCGGGGGCGCGCGGGCAGCTGACGCGCGTCCGCCGTCCGCCCCGCCGACGCCCCCTCCCGCGGAGGCCCGAAAGTCTCTAGGCTCAGTTACTTAACCCACAGTCGAAGGACAGCCAGCATGCGCCGCGCCTTGATCGTCGTAGACGTGCAGAACGACTTCTGCGAGGGGGGCAGCCTCGCGGTGTCCGGCGGTGCCGACGTGGCCGCCGCCATCACCGAGCTGATCGGCCAGACGGGCGGCGCCGGATACCGCCACGTGGTCGCCACCCGTGACCATCACATCGCACCCGGTGGGCACTTCGCGGACAACCCGGACTTCGTCCGCTCCTGGCCCGCGCACTGCGTCGCGGGCACGGAGGGCGTCGGTTTCCACCCGAACTTCGCCCCGGCCGTCGCCTCCGGTTCGGTGGACGCGGTGTTCGACAAGGGCGCGTACTCGGCGGCCTACAGCGGCTTCGAGGGCACCGACGAGAACGGGACGAGCCTGGCCGAGTGGCTGCGCGACCGCCAGATCGACGAGGTCGACGTGGTGGGCATAGCGACGGACCACTGCGTGCGCGCCACGGCCCTGGACGCCGCCCGGGAGGGCTTCCGGACGCAGGTCCTGCTGGACCTGACGGCCGGCGTGGCCCCCGAGACGACCGAGCGGGCCCTGGAGGAGCTGCGCGAGGCCGGGGTGGAGCTCACCGGCAAGCCGGTGGTCAGCGGCTAGGGCCCGGTCCGGACGCCAGGTCCTAGGGCCTGGCCACCGCCGATCCGCGCAGCAGGGCGCGGATCGGGTGCCACAGTTCGGTGGCGAGGACACCGTTGTCCGGCGCGGTGCGCCATATCAGGCCGTCCGGGTGGTGCAGGACCGCCGTGATCTCGTCGGGGGTCGGCGGCGCCGCGTTGCCCCGCAGGTAGACCGCGCGCAGGCCCAGGTTGCGCAGCCGGGTCAGGGCGCGGGCGCGGTTCAGCGCGAGCACCAGGACCCGGACCTTTTCGGTGCCCCCGGCGGGGCCGAGGCCGGGCAGGTTGAGCGCCACCACCACCGAGCCGTTCGGCAGCTTGCAGAAGCCTCCTGCGGCCATGCGGTCACATCCCCGTTCCGGTCGGTGTCAATAAGCGAGTCACAGGACGCACCTAAACACGATCGGCGGCGACCCGCCAGGGGGTCACCGCCGATACGCTTCTGACCTGCGGAGATATCCGCTACTTCACCGCGCGGCCGACTTCGAGCTCGAGGGTCGAGCCGTCCTTGGCCTGCTTGATGATCTTGATGGTGGTGTTGGTGTCAGTGACCTTGACGCCACCGGTCGGGTTCGTCTTGTCGTAGTAGGTGCTGGTGTGGTCGTTGAAGAGTGACACACCCTTCTGCGACTTGATCTTGGTGACCTTGTCCGCCTTGTGCAGCGTGATGCCGTCCGTGGCGTCCAGGCTGAACGGCGAGTCGTAGGCCTGCATGCGGTTGCGCAGCAGCGTGCCGTCGGCCCACTTCAGCGCCTTCGGGTGCGCGTCGATCGGGAGGATCAGACCGGTGCCCGGGTGACCGCTGGTGGCGTTCGTGTTGTTGTCCGCCTGGGAGGTGTCCCACTTCCAGATCAGCAGGCCGTTCTGGTACGGGTAGTGCTCGACCCAGTCCGGACGGCTCGCGAAGCCGAAGTTGTACGGGCCGACCTTGAGGGTCTTGTCGTACGACACGTACTGGCGGTTCTCGGCGAGGTAGTACTGCGCGTAGTCCTTGGTGAAGGACGCGCCGATGCGGGAGAAGCCGTTCGCGGTCCAAGCGGCGTCCGCGGACTCCGCGTTGTCGGAGAAGAGCGCCGTGCCGTCCGCCGTCACCGTGATCTCGTCGGCCGCGAAGCCCTTCAGGGCCACGCCGCCGTCGCTCTGGTAGCGGAAGCGCAGGTCGATCTTCTTGCCCGCGTAGGCGTCGAGCGGGTACGACAGCTTCTTGTAAGCGTCGACCGAACCGGTCAGCGCCGGCTTGTCGGAGCCGTCACGCGGGATGGCCTGGCCGTCCACCGTGCCGTCCAGCGCGGTCCAGTTGGCGCCGCCGTCGGTCGACACCTCGGCGTAGAGGTAGTCGTAGTCCTTCTCGATGTCGTACCAGCCGTCGAGGGTGAGGGCGGCCGACGTCTTGCCGGTGAGGTCCACCGAACGGGTCAGCGTGTTCTTGAGGTTGTCACCGCTGCCGCTCCACCACTGGGCGGAACCCTGCGCCGGGGTGACGATCTCGGTCTTCACGGCCTTCTTCGGCAGCGTGACGACCAGCGCCTGGCGGTACTTGGTGTTGTACTCGGCGACGCCCAGCTTGTGCCAGGAGGAGACACCCGCCTTGGCGGAGTCGTAGTTGAGCCAGCCCAGCTGCAGCTTGTCCCAGGCGTTCATGTCGCCCGGCAGGTCACCGATGGCCTCCTTGCCGGTGCCCAGCCAGGAACCGGAGGACATCAGGGTCCAGAAGCCGGTGGAGTTGTCGCCGCCCGCGGTGTCGTACTCGTCCGGCAGACCGAGGTCGTGGCCGTACTCGTGGGCGTAGACGCCGAGGCCGCCGTTCTCCGGCTGGATGGTGTAGTCGCCGACCCAGACACCGGTGTCGCCGACCTGCGCGCCGCCCAGCTTGTTGTCGGCCGGGCCGGTGGCGCCGGCGTCGGTGCCGAAGGCGTACCAGCGGTGGGCCCAGATCGCGTCGGTGCCCTGGGCGCCGCCGCCGGCGGACTCGTCCTCACCGGCGTGCACGATCTGGAAGTGGTCGACGTAGCCGTCGGGCTCGTTGAAGTTGCCGTCGCCGTCGTAGTCGTAGCGGTCCCACTGGTCGTACTTGGCCAGGTCCGCCTTGATGTCGGCGTCGGACTTGCCGGCCGCCTTCTGCTCGGCGACCCACGCCTTCAGACCGTCGCTGACGACGTTCCACACGCTCGGGCAGTTGGTCTGGCCGCACGCGTTGTTGCCGTAACGGGCCTCGTTGTACGGGACCTTGACCCAGTCGGTGACCTCACCGGAGACCGAGTAGCGGCCCGAGGACTGCTTCTCGTAGTACTTCTTCAGCGACTCGGTCTTCTTGCCGGTGCCGAAGTAGAGGTCCTGGTAGTGCTTCTGGTTGTAGTCCTTCTGCCAGGCCGTCGAGTTGTCCTTCTTGCGGTCCGGCGCGGCGATCTTGTTGTGCCGCGGGCCCGCGGTGCCGCCGAACTTGGGGTCCGTCTGGTCCCCGAACTCCACCAGGATGGTGAAGATCTTGTCGGTCTTCTCGCGGCTCAGCTCGACGTACTTGCTGTCGCCCTTCTTGCTCTTGAGCTGGACGACCTTGGAGCCGTTGCGGTCCTTGGCCTTCACCTTGCCCGATATGAGCTGGTTCAGGGCCTCCTGACGCTGGGCCTTCTGCGTCTTGCTCATCGGGCCGTCGAGGTCATGGCCCTGCTGCTTCACCGGAGCCGGGTCGTGCCGGTTCGCGGCAGCCGACGGGGCGGTGGTGCCGGCCTCCGCGACCGCGAAGGTCGTGAAGGTGGCGGAAGCCGCCGCAAGGGCCACACCGATAGCTGCGGCTCTGAACGTCCAGGTTCTGCTGGTCACTTGATGAGTTCCTCCCCCGCGCCGCGCGCTCGGACAGGGGACCCGATGTTGGTTGGATCCGCGCGCGCACGATCAACGCGTTGTAATCAAGTGACGACATTTGACTAGAGGTTTAGAAGAAAAGACAGACCTTGACTTGAGCAGGACAAGTGCGTTATGCGGAGGCGGCGTTCGCTTTACGAACGTCTCGCGGGTCCCCGACGGGCGCGTGCCGCAGTCCAGTTGGCGGACCGCATGACTCCGTGCGCCCCCTGTGCACCGGCACCGTGGGTTAGGTCACGCTTACCAAGCGTCGGGTTCGGGCATGCACGCGAATAGAGTCAACTGGCACCCTCCCGACATCCAGGCAACCAGCTTCCGAGGACACGATTGCCATGCCTCGTCCGACCGCCGCACAGCTCGCCTACGGTTCCTGCACCGTGATCTTCTCGACGCTCGCCATGCTGCTGCTGTCGCAGACGGGTTCGGGCCTCGGGATCGCCGTCATCGCCCTGGCCGCGCTCGCACTGGGTCTGCTGGTGGCCATGACGGTCCCGCTGCCCCGGACGCAGGCCGCCGAGACCGCGACCCAGGGCGCCCCCGAGCAGGAACGCGTGCCCACGGCGTTCTGACACCTCCGGCCGGCACGTGCGAGAGCGGCGGTTCCGTGACTGCCCCGGAACCGCCGCTCTCGCACCCGCCGGCCGCGCACCCCGCCGGTCCGGTGACCGCCGCCTCGCGGTCACCGGCCGGATGTCAACGGGTGCTGACCACCACCGTCTTGGCCGCCTTGTCGTGCAGCCCCTGCTTGTACGGCCGGTCGAAGAAGCTCCAGCCGCCGCAGATCGCCGTCCAGACGCAGGCGCAGCAGAAGGCGAACGGCAGCCACAGCACCAGGGCCCGGTTGAGCGAGGTCCGGGTGGCCGGGGTGGAGCCGTTGTCCAGGTTGGCCACCCTCATCTTGAGCAGCTTCTTGCCGAGGGTCTGCCCGGTCCTGGCGATCAGGAAGGTGTCGTAGGCGACGTAGCAGACGGCGGCGATGACGGACTGCCCGATGGAGCGGGCCACTTCGCTCCCGGTGCCGTTGACGGTGTACGCACGGACGCCGAACGCCAGGGTGAGCAGCCACACGACGATCCCGACGAGAATCATGTCGATGATGCGCGCGAGGGTCCGCTTGCCGCTGTCGGCGAGCGGCGGCATGCCCGCGAGGGGGTCGGCGGGGTAGCCCTGGCCCCCGGCACCGTAGGGACCACCGCCCCCGTAAGGGCCGCCGCCGTACGGGCCGCCGGGCGGCGGGGGCTGCGCGCCCCCGTAGGGCGGTGGCTGCCAGCCGCCGGGCGGGGGCTCCTGTCCGCCGCCGGGAGGCGGGGGCGGGGCACCCGGGGGTGGCGGCTGACCGCCGGGCGGCGGGGGCTGCCGGTCGCCGTACGGAGCGTCGTACGGCGAGCCCGACCCCTGGTCCGCCGGGGGCCGCTTCCTGAACGGGTCGTCCTCCGGAGGCTGCTCTCCGGAGCCGGGGGGCGGTTCGCTGCTCATGGCCCGAGTGCACCGCGAACCGCCCGTCCCCGCATCCGGCGGGCGGCCGTACGGGGGACGGGCGCGCCCGCTCAGTCGGCGACGAAGGTGTGGGCCGCCTTGTCGTGCCAGCACTGGCGCCAGGGCCGGTCGAACACGCACCACAGCACGCCGACGATCCCGATGCCGAGCAGGCCGGGGACGCTGTAGACCAGCCAGCGGCGCAGGGCGGCGCCGAACCCCGGGGGCTCGTGCGCCTCGATGTCCCGCACCTCGAGACCGCACAGCTTCTTGCCCAGTGTGCGGCCCCACTTGGCGGTGGGAAGCACCTCGTAGAGGACACCGGAGACCAGCAGGACGCCGAGCACGATGGCGAGGGAGGTGCCGGTCGTGCCGTCGATCAGCCAGACGGTGACGGTGCGGCCGGACAGCCTGGCCTCGTCGATCTTCTGCTGGACGTGGTCGACCGCCCGGGTGCCGAGCGGGACCGCCGCGGCGGCGGTGACGGCGCCGACGACCAGGCTGTCGACCAGACGGGCGGCCAGGCGCTTGCCCAGCCCGGCCGGACGGGCCGCGGCCTGCCGGCGGGCGGCCGCCTGGAACACGTCCTCCACGGGCGGCTTCCAGGGCGCCACGGGCTGCTCGTCCGCACCCCCGGCCAGCCGGTGCACCTGCTGCGCCCAGGAGGTCTGGCCACCGCCGGGACCCGCGGTCAGCGGGGTGCCCGGGGCCGGCGCCTGCTGCGGGCCGCCCTGCTGGCCGCCCTGCGGCGGTGCCGTCTGCTGCGGTACCGCGGGGGCCACGGCCGAGGGCGCTGCCTGGGGTGTCTGCGCGGCGGCCCGGGCGGCGGCCGCCTTCCCGGC